>JANZQE010000465.1:0-10746 GCA_038040705.1 Clostridium sp.
AGATTTGAAAGCATTCCACCTGGCACTTGATATATTAATGTTTTTGGTTCTGTTTCCATTACTTTTGGATTTAATATTCCATTGTCTAAGTATTTTTGTCTTATGGGTTTAAAGTACGCGGCTACTTCACTTAATGCTTCTAAGTCCAGGCCTGGATTTCTTTCCCCCTCTTTAAAAACTACAGCCATAGATTCTGTGCAGGGCTGTGATGTACCTTCTGCAAAAGGCGATATAGCCGTATCAATAATATCCACGCCTGCTTCTACTGCCTTCATGTATGTCATAGATGCAATTCCACTAGTACAGTGACTGTGAAGTTCTATAGGCACTTTTATTGCTTTTTTTACCTTACTAATTAATTCATAGGCTGCATCTGGGGTTAATATACCTGCCATATCTTTTATGCATATCGAGTCTGCCCCAGCATTCTCCATTTTTTTCATTAAATCAATATAATATTCTATGGTATGTACTTTACTAGTTGTGTAGGAAATAGCACACTGGCAGTGAGCTCCTGCTTTTTTAGTAGCTTTAATTGACGTTTCTAAATTTCTTACATCATTTAAAGCATCAAATAAACGTATAATGTCTATACCATTTTCCACAGATTTTTCTATAAATTTCTCTACTATATCATCTGGATAGTGCTTGTACCCTAAAAGATTTTGACCCCTTAAAAGCATCTGAAGTTTAGTATTCTTTACCCTTTTTCTAATTTCTCTTAGTCTTTCCCACGGATCTTCATTTAAGAACCTTAAGCAAGAATCAAAGGTAGCCCCTCCCCAAACTTCCATAGCGTAATAACCCACCTTATCCATTTTTTCCAAAATAGGTAGGATTTCTTCTGTTCTTAATCTGGTAGCGATTAGAGATTGATGACCGTCTCTTAGTGCTGTTTCTGTTATCTTAATTGGCTCCACTATTCTACCCCTCCCTAAATATTTCCTTAACTATAAAGATTTATTCTTTCCGATTGATTTAAAATAATCCAATGACATGTTCTCTATTTTGTAAGTTAATTCACTTACTTCATGGTTTCTTGATCTTCCACATTGAAATGCATCTCTACCACAAAGCAAACATTTGCGTGCCTCAATGCCTAATTCTTGTCTCTCTATTTGTCTTCCTTTACGATTTAACACATCATAATCATATAATCTTCCTAAAGCATGTGTTTCTTCTATTTTAGCAGTTATTTCCTTAATTATATATGATGAAATATTAAAAACTGCAAAGTATTCTGGGCCACTATTTTTATATATAATATGCTCATGTACAATCTCGATTAAATCATCCTTTAATTTTGATTTAAATAACCCCAATCCTTCATCAAATATTTCTTTAATAAGTGAGTTATACTTTATAGGACCAGGTATGTTTAATTTATAAGATACAATTGTACTTCTAAACTTATCTAATAAATACTCTTGATACTGTACTCTTTCTTCTCTTGACTCTAAAACATTCTGTAGCGTTTGTTCTTCTCCTATAAAATATAAACTCATCTTAAAAACTCCTCAAATCATCATCTTTTATATCAGAAATAAACATACATCCGGGAGCATGGGTTATTACAAGCTCTGGTTTCACATGCATTATTACTGCCTGAGGTGTAACTCCACACGCCCAGAACACAGGTACTTCACCCTCTTTAATGGTAACAGAATCTCCAAAATCTGGTTTTGATATATCTTTTATACCTATTTTCTCAGGATCTCCTATATGAATAGGTGCTCCATGAACCCTTGGGAATCTTGCCGTAATGGCTGCAGCTTTCTCAACCAAAGCTTTTGGTATTGGTCTCATACTTACAACCGTAGGTCCATTAAATATTCCTGCCGGGTGGCATTCTAAATTTGTTATATACATAGGAACATTACGATTCTCTTCAATGTGACGTATACCAATTCCTGCATCTGACAGAGCCTTTTCAAAAGTAAAACTACAGCCAAGAAGGAATGATACTAAATCCTCAGACCACAAATTTAAGATATTATTCACTTCTTCAACCAATATTCCATCTCTATAAACACGGTATTTTGGTATATCTGTGCGGATATCTGCCATAGGAGCAATAAGACTAGGTATAAATTTCCCTGGTTCACAAATATCTAAAATAGGACAAGGTTTCGGATTTCGTTGGCAGAAAATAAGAAAATCCATGGCATATTTAGCAGGAAGAATTACCAGATTAGCTTGAGTATAACCATAAGCCATACCTGGTGTAGGACCTGTCCACTTTTCTTCTCTTATTTCTTTCCTTGCTTGTTCTCCACTATTTAAAACCAACATTACCATCTCCTTAAATTGATCTTTTATACTAACCACTCGTATGTTTCATATGACCATCTAATTATATCACCTTATTACTCAATTTTCTGTACAATTACATCATATTCCTTATTATTTACTTTTAGTTTAAGTCTTTTGCTACCAATTTCGGTACATTCTAACTTTTCCACACATTCTCTTATCACATCGAAGTTTTTCATATATTCCTTATATACTTTATGAGCTTCCACAATGTCTATTGATTTAAAACTAATACTGTCACCAGGCTTTAATTGCCCCACTATGTTTATATCAGACGTTATTACTGTTGCAATTTTTGTATAACCACCAGTCGTTTGCCTATCTGCCATCATAATTATAGGAGCCCCATGACCTGGAATCTGAACTGATCCCATGGTTATTCCATCAGATATAATATCCGCACCAGTTTTGTGGGTAATTTTAGAGCCTGATAAACGGTATCCCATTCTATCAAATTCATTTGTCACTTCATAGTGAGAACTAAAAAATGTATTTATACCGTCTTCGGTAAAATAATCATCCTGGGGGCCAATTACTACTCTTACAGTATTATCTTTATTATACAATGGTATAAACTCAGTTGGAAGCTTTACGACTCCCGTAAACTTATGCTCTCCCGAACTTTTAATCTTTATCTCGTCGCCAGCTTTCAGTATTCTTCCGTGAAAACCTCCGACTTTACCCTTCACATATGTAGACTTACTACCCATAACGTCAGGAACGTCAATGCCACTCGCTATTGCTATATAACCCCTGCACCCTGTTTTTGCAGCTCCAAAGGAAAGTACATCACCGCCAGACACCTTAACCCCAGACCACATATCTACAGCTTTATTATTTATCATGGGTCCAAGATCGGCCCCTGTAACTGCAATTAATGCATCACCGTCAAATTCTATTTCCAGTCCGAAAAGTGTAGCTTCTAAACATGCCTCACTATCCTTGTTGCCTACAAGAATATTTGCCACTTTTAGAGAGAATTGATCCATTGCACCTGCCACTGACATGCCGGATTTTTGATAATTATACCTACCGACATCCTGAATGGTGGTATACATACCTGGCTTTAATATTTTCATTATTGTCATATACTCACCTTCCCTGTTATAGCTACTTTGTATTTTCCTTCTCTCTCCAAATCCTCAATTCTTTTGTATTCCTTTTCATCTATTTGTATAAATTTTATATAATCGCCAGCATTTAATAATACAGGATCTTTCCTGTATGGATCATACAATTTAACAGGAGTCCTACCAATTAATTGCCACCCTCCAGGACTTTCTATAGGATATATACCTGTTTGGTTGCCTGCAATTCCTACGCTTCCTACAGGTATTTTAGTTCTTGGAGCTTGCAGCCTAGGAGCAGCTATTTTATCATTCATACCTCCTAGGTAGGGAAAACCTGGTGTGAATCCAATCATATAAATCAAATATTCGGTAGACGTATGAATCTTTATCACTTCTTCTAAAGATATTTTATTATGCTCTGCCACAAACTCAAGATCAGGACCATACTCTCCACCATAAAGTGTTGGTATTTCTATAATTTTAGCATCAGGCAGTTTCATTTCATCCATTTTTGTCTCAATATATTTTACTTTTTCTATAAGTTCATCTAATTCTATTAGCATAGGCTCATAAATTATCATCAGCGACCTGTATGTTGGAATAGTCTCGATTATTCCTATAATACCTTCTCTCTCAATCGCAAGTGTAAGACTTCTGATTTTTGCGTTGATTTGCTCTTCTATACTATCTCCAAATTCAATTACTAATGA
The DNA here is from genome assembly GCA_038040705.1 of Clostridium sp. Classification (GTDB taxonomy): domain Bacteria; phylum Bacillota; class Clostridia; order Clostridiales; family Clostridiaceae; genus Clostridium_AD. The sequence goes on from JANZQE010000465.1 coordinate 4,094, forward strand.
TCTATCACCCGCGTTTAGATACTTAGTTTTTTCATACATATTGAATATTCACCTCCTATTTAAATAATGCAACTATTCCATTCATGGATTGGAACCCTGCAATAATTGATACTATTACAACAATATAACCCGTATACAAAAGCCACTTTGAATGCTTATAATCTCCAACAATTTTTTTATTATTAGACGCAATAAGTATTATTCCAAGTGCAATTGGAAGAATCAAACCATTTAATGAACCTGCTAGTATAAGTAACTTTATAGGCTTCCCTATGGTAATGAATACTATCGTTGATATAGCAATAAAACCTATTATAAATTTTGACTTGTGTTTCTCAAAAACCGGTGCAAGTGTTCGAAGGAATGATACCGAAGTATAAGCTGACCCAACCACTGAGGATATACCAGCTGCCCAAATTACAACTCCAAAGAACTTATAACCAATGTTTCCTGCTCCAAGTCTAAATGCTTCAGCTGCAGGGTTTGCTGTACCAAGTGGTTTACCTATGTTTACAACAACTCCAAGAATCGCAGCGAAAAGAAGTATTCTCATAATGGATGCTATTGTTATACCAAGTATTGAACTTTTTGTTATTTCACCTATGTTTTTTTGTCCGGTTATCTTGGCATCTATTAGTCTGTGTCCTCCTGCAAATGTTATATAACCTCCTACTGATCCACCAACAAGAGTTACAAAAGGCATAAATTCAAAATTAGTTGGCACAAATGTCCTTGCAATCATTTCCCCTACCGGAGGATTGGTTTTAATTGCCATATATCCTATAACAATAATCATAAGTGCACCGAGTACCTTTGTAAAATTGTCCATTGCTTTTCCTGCTTTTTTAGAACTAAATAGTAAAATTGCTATAATAGCACTAATAGCAGCACCTAATTTAGCGTTTAGACCGAATAATACATTAAGGCCAAGACCAGCACCTGCAATATTTCCTATGTTAAATGCAAATCCTCCAAGACATATCAGCACTGCCAGAAAAACACCAAGGCCAGGTAACGTCTTGTTTGCTATATCCTGCGCCCTGGTCCCTGATACACCAATAACCCTCCATATATTGAGCTGAGCTACAATGTTTACAATAATAGTAAGAAGTATAATAAATCCCAGGTTAGCTTGATACTTTTCTGTAAATACCGCAGTTTGAATCATAAATCCTGGTCCTATGGCAGATGTAGCCATAAGGAATGCTGCTCCAATCAGTACACCCAAATTACTTTTCTTCTTTATGTTTGTATTGTTATTCATAATTGCCCCCCCTATTTTATAAATTGGCTAAGTGGTTTTATTTCTACTCTAGCTTTCGATAACTCTTCCTTTATAAGTCTTACAAATTGATTTGCCTCTGGATTATCTCCATGAACACATATGGAATCCGCTTTTATGTTTATATCTTCACCATTTATTGCTGTTACTTTTCCCTCTGTTACCATTCTTATCACCCTGGAAATAGCTATCTTTTTATCGATAATCATTGAACCTTCAAGACTTCTTGCAACAAGAGATCCATCAGCATTATATGCCCTGTCAGCAAAAACTTCATTTGCAACTTTTAATCCTTTTTCTACTGCTGCATTGATCATTTCGCTCCCTGCAAGTCCGAGAACTATCAAATCCCTGTCTACTTCCCATATTCCCTCTATTATTGCACGTGCCAGTTTGCCGTCTTTAGCTGCCATGTTATACATTGCTCCATGTGGCTTTATATGTTGCATTTTACCTCCTGCTGCTTTTACAAAACCGTATAGTGCTCCGATCTGATATATAGTGTACTGCTTCATCTCATGAGGAGATACTGTCATATTTCTTCTTCCAAATCCCATAATATCAAAAAAACCTGGATGTGCTCCAATACCTACACCATTTTTTACAGCCGCTTCCACAGTAGACCTCATAACAACAGGGTCGCCTGCATGCCATCCACATGCGATATTAGCTGATGATACATTTTTCAGCACTTCTTCATCAAGTCCCATTTTATAGGATCCGAAACTTTCTCCTAAATCACTGTTTAAGTCAATAATGTTTTTCATACAACACTCCTCCTTTGTTTTTAAAGGGACGGTTAATAAAAATATATATTTTTGTTAACCGTCCCTTTTGTGAAAATTAATTTTCCTACTAAATATGTTTTATTTTACTTTCCTTACTACATCAAGAATGCTTCCATTTCTGTATTCAACTATTGCAATCACCTTTTCGTCATATTCGATTCTTTCAGGAATTCCTACAATAGATTCAACTTTTTTCTTTAAATCTTCAATTGTATAAACTGGAACATTTACATTTTTGAATTTTTCTATTAAATCTACTCTTTTAGGATTTATTGCAATACCTATTTCAGTAACTAAAACATCAATACTCGCGCCAGGAGTAATAACTGTATTAACTGAGTCAACAACGCAAGGTATTCTTCCACGAATTAGAGGAGATACAATAACAGTCATTTTTGCACAAGCTGCTGTGTCTGAGTGTCCACCTGATGCTCCTCTTAAAACTCCATCCGAACCAGTCATTACATTTACATTAAAATCAGTATCTATTTCAAGTGCTGATAAAACCACTACATCCAGTTTGTTTGCTATACATCCCTTATTATGAGGGTTTGCATAAAAGGATGAATCTATCTCATGGTGATTTGGATTTTTATATATTGACTCAACTGCACTCAAATCAAAACCTTGTACATCAAAAATATGTTTTATTAAACCTTCTTCATGCATTTCAACCATTGGTTTAGTTATTCCACCTAGTGCAAAGCTTGCATTAATGCCTGTCTTTAACATTTCAGTTTTTAGGAATCTGCTTACAGCGAGTGTTGCTCCTCCTGTACCCGTTTGAAAAGAGAATCCTTCTTTAAAGTATCCTGATTCTACTATAACTTTGCTTGCATATTCTGCAATTAATAGTTCTTTTGGATTTTTAGTATATCTTGTGGCACCAGATGCTATTCCAGCTGGGTCGCCTATTTTATCTACTTTGACTACATAATCAACATTAGTTTGTGAAAAACTTGCAGGAACATTAGGAAAATCAACTAAACAATCTGTAATGATAACTACCTTATCTGCATATAGCGCATCCATCTTTGCATAACCGAGTGATCCACAATTTGCAATTCCTCTTGATCCACTTGCATTACCATAAACATCCGAGGAAGGTGCACCTAAAAATGCTACATCTATCTTAATGTCACCAGCTTCTATTGCTCTTGCACGTCCACCATGTGATCTAATAATTACAGGTTCATTCATTAATCCATTAGAAATTTCTTCTCCGAGTTCCCCTCTTAAACCACTAGTAGTAATTTTTGATATTACTCCACTTTTAATATGTTTAAGTATAGCCTTATGTACATTACTAAGGGAACTAGATGCTAATGTTAAATTTTTTATTCCAAGGCTCGCTATCGTATCTACTACCATATTTAAAATATAGTCGCCTTCTCTGAAATGATGATGAAATGAAATAGTCATTCCATCCTTTAATCCACACTTAATAATAGCATCTTTAACATTGTTTAACATCTTGTCCTCACCTGGCATAACTGGCTTTACTTTAGGTGCAACCTTTACTATGCCGCAATCCATGGAAAATTCGCCTTGATATAGCTGCATATCTTTAATTGTATTTTCTGGAATTTCTCTTCCTATACTATTCTTCATCTTATATCTCCTCCTTGTACAAACCCACAGCTATGGCCAATTGTACTAACCTCTCTGCTCTCTCTATAATAGGTTTGTCAATCATCTTTCCGTTTAAAGATATAACTCCAAGTCCTTGTTTCTTTGCCTCGCTAGACGCTCTACAAATATCAAGCGATTTCTTTATTTCCTGTGCTGTTGGAGAATAAATATCATGAACTGGCTTAATTTGTTTTGGATTAATAACTGACTTGCCGTCAAATCCAAGTTGTTTTATAAGTTCCACTTCGCGAATAAATCCTTCCATATTATCAACATTTGAATAAACAGTATCTAATGCATAAATTCCTGCTGCTCTTGCTGCAATAACAATTTGACTTCTTGCTAGCATTAGTTCCATACCATCCGCATACCTTTTTGTTTTAAGGTTTGTTACGTAATCTTCTGCACCCAGAGCAATACCAATAAGCCTTTTGCTTGATGTTGCAATAGAATAAGCATTTATTACTCCGATAGCACTTTCAACAGCTGCCATCATTTTTGTGCTTCCTATTTCTCTTCCAATTTTTCTTTCTACCTCTTCAATAACTGCTTCAACAGCAAGTATATCCTCTTTTGTTTCTGTTTTGGGTAATCTTATTACATCTACACCTGCCCTTACGACAGCTTCAATATCCGCTCTTCCAAATGGGTTGTCAAGTGCATTAATTCTAACAACTATTTCTGTATCACCGTAATCAATTGTCTTTATAGCATTGTAAACTAAAAATCTGGCTGCATCTTTTTCAGTAATTGCAACTGCATCCTCAAGGTCAAACATTAAAGAATCTGCTCCATAAAGACATGCATCCCTTAGCATTCCAGGATTGTTTCCTGGAACAAACATCATAGTTCTTCTTAAACGTTCCATTATTCAATTACCTCCCAATCATACTGCTCTTTAATCCCACAAGCTCTACAAACAGCACACTGTACTCTTGCTTTGATTGTACAATCTAATGCACCTTTATCTACAGCAACTAATTTAACATTCTCTATTTCCATTTTTGTAAGCACTTCGGTAATAACTTTTCTAATCTGTTTTCCAAATTGCTTTTCTACACTACTTTTAAGATTAATTTCTATTCCTGCATTTTTATTTGATACAAGCATTACCTGGATATCACATGATTCTAGCGTCCCAGCTATTGCCTCTTTGATAATTTTCATTACCTTCACCTCCATTTAATATTTTCACTACTCAATTTTAGCTTCCTCTTATCGATAGAAATTATTTGCAAAACCTATATCCTCTGCTAATATTAATCAAATCCCTTAAAACTGATGCACTAGCCGGTATAACTCCGGAGGCACCTCCAATAATCGTTAAATCACCTAAAACATCAGATACATAACGCACAGCTTTGTTTTTTCCATCCACTACATAAAGAGGATGCGAAGAATCTAATTTTTCAAGCTTTACAGTCATTTGTATTTTCCCATTTTCTTTTACTGTTTTACCAACTAGCTTGTACTTATTCCCTTCTTCTAGACACTTTTTAACTTCCACAGGTGTAATTTCTGTAATCCCTTCAACTGAAATATCCGAAAGTACCTTTTCTTCATTCATCAACACATTTGTAAGAATTAAAAGTTTCGTTGCGGTATCCCATCCTTCAACGTCCAAATCAGGATTTGTTTCTGCAATTCCTAGTTGTTGGGCCTTTTTTAAAGCTTCAAGGTAAGTGATTCCCTTATTCTCCATCTCATTCAAAATGAAATTTGTCGTTCCGTTGAGTACTCCTTCAATTGAAATAATATCAGCACCCGCAAGATCCATCATACCTGCATTAATAGACGGTAACGCCCCTCCGGTAGTACACCCAATTCCTAATTGCACCTCATTTTTTACTGCTATGTCTTTTAACTCTTTATATGCTAAGAGAATTGGTCCTTTATTGGCAGTAACAACGTTTATACCACATTCAAGTGATTTTCTAATATGGGTCATTCCAGGCTCACCTGTTTCTTTATTGGTAGGTGTCAATTCTATAACTACATCTACATCTTTATTTTGAAGCATTTTTTCAAAGGATACCTCTTTATTTCCTCCTTTTGGATAATTCGTAATATCTCTTTGTTTTAATCCAAATTTAGTAAAATCGTAAAGATTAATTCCTTCTGAGTTATATACTCCTCCATTGTGACCAATTATGTAATTTACCTGAATTTGAAGCCCTTCCTTATGTAAATAATCTTTTTTTTCATTTATTAACTGTACAAATGCTCTTCCAACTTTCCCATAGCCAATGATAGCAACTCTCATAAACTTTACTCCTCTTGCTTCACATAATATTTATTATATTATCAATTTTGCATGCATTATGTTCTCCATTATATATATAATTATCTATTTTAAAAATTGGTGTTTAGAGTGCAACTTTGCACCCTGAACACCATATAAGTTACTACCTTTTAATATAAACAGTTAATCAATTCTTATTATTTCTGTGCAAGTAAAACCTCAAGATGTCTTGCAGTTAGATTTAACCATTCCTCAGAATTAACAACATTCTTATTAGTTGCTTCTGATAACTGATCTAAATCCTTTGTGATAATTCCCTGGTCAATTGTCTCTATACATGCAGTTTCTAGCTTATTTGCAAAATTCACAAGTTCTAAATTCTCATCAAGCTCTCCACGTTTTTTAAGTGCTCCTGTCCATGCAAAAATTGTAGCCATTGGATTTGTTGAAGTTTTCTCTCCCTTTAAATGCTTGTAGTAATGCTTTTGTACTGTACCATGCGAAGCCTCATATTCAAAATATCCATCTGGAGAAACAAGAACCGATGTCATCATAGCAAGACTTCCAAAAGCAGAAGCAACTAGATCAGACATAACATCACCATCATAGTTTTTGCATGCCCAAAGCATTCCGCCTTCAGCCTTTACAATACGAGCAACTACATCATCAATTAATGTATAGAAATATGTTATCCCAGCTTCCTTAAACT
>JANZQE010000466.1:0-3525 GCA_038040705.1 Clostridium sp.
GAAATTTTTTATGACTGAATCATTTTCAAAACTACAAGAAATAAGCACCATACTTAATGAAATCAAAATTGACAATATATCAGTAACAGCTATTGTCGCCAATCTTCCAGGGAAAAGAGTACCTTATGAGGGACTATATGAAATAATTGACTCGTTAAATAAAAAACACATACTTTTAAGCTATTGCTTAAATGCATGTGTTTTTTTATACTTAAAATATTTTATATACATAATAAGTACTACCGCCTATTTTTCTATTAATTTATGTATTTTTATTTTGTATTGCAGATTTTGCCTTGAAATACTAAGTTCTCTAGCAGTTTTACTAACATTATAATTATTCTTTTTTAATATTTTTTCTATAATGTTCTTTTCAATACCATTAATATAACTTTCTAAATCAAAGTTTACCTCTGTGTCTAACATTATATCCTGATGATTTTTACAATTTTCATATACCACTCTAGAATCAAAGTAGTTTTCTGTTAAAGTCGAATTGTTGTCTGCCATATTTATTGCGGCTTCAATAACATTTGTTAGTTCACGTATATTCCCCGGCCAATTATACTCTTGAAGTTTCCTCATCATAACTTCATCAATACCTCTTACATTCTTACATAAAATTTTATTGTATTTCTGAATTAACTTTTCAACGAATATAGGAATATCCTCTTTCCTCTCTCTCAGTGGTGGTATGTTTATCCTCATCACGCATAACCTATAATAGAAATCTTTTCTTAATTTCCCACTCTCAATAAGTTTCTCAGGGTCTTCATTTAATGTAGCTATTATTCTTACATCAATTTCAATATTTTTAGTACTTCCAACAGGCCTTATATATCCCTCTTGAAGTACTCTTAAAAGTTTAGATTGAAGATAAGGCTCAAGTGAATTAATTTCATCCAATAGAAGAGTTCCGTGATTTGCTTCTTCAAATAATCCTTTTTTATTCTCTGCTCCCGTAAATCCACCTTTTTCTGTACCAAAAAGCATTCCCTCAAGTAATAGTGCAGGAATAGTCGCACAATTTATAGGTATGAAAGGCTTGTCTTTTCTTGACCCGCCATAATGAATACTTTGAGAAAAAACTTCTTTCCCTGAGCCAGTTTCTGCATATAATAATACTGAAGAACTCGACATGCTAGCTTTTTTAGCTTTCTCTATAACGATTTTCATAGCAGGATTATCACCATATATATCACTAAAAGTATAATGTCTCTTCTTCTTTTTATCTGGGTTTTGCAATTTACAAATGCTTTCAGTTAGTTCTTTTAGTTGGGTCATATCCTTAGCTATTTCAATAACCGCTATAACCTTATCGTCTACAGTTACTGGCACCGTAGTATTTATAGTAGTAACTTTTTTCTTATACCCATTGCCATAATGCTGTATTAAATCTACAATCTTTTCACCAGTTTTTAGTACATTCATAATGGTAGAATCATCATCTTTTACATCCTCTAAATATTCGCTAACTTTTTTGCCTAATACTTCATTAAGTTCTACCCCTTCTACTTTTCCCATGGCACTATTATAATATACAGTTCTACCATCAGCATCTACTACTTGGATTCCTTCCTCCAAATTTTCTAGTAGACATGCTAATATTTTTTCTGCATTTGGAATTTCACTATTCATACTATCCCTCCCCAATGGAGTTTTTACTCTTTAAATCTATTATACCACATGAAATAATGTTTTTTTTGTAATCTAAAAACTACGAAAATATAATATTATATTTTCGTAGTTTTTAATAGATATCTAAAATTTGTGTTTTTTAATTACCTGATGTGAAATAACCTAGTTTATTATCACTGTTCCTGCTGTTCCACCTATAGCATCCCTAGCTTTGCCTAGTGATGTTATAATTGCTTTTCTACCTTCTTTTGCTTCAACGAAGGTAAGAGCTGCTTTTATTTTTGGAAGCATGGAACCAGGAGCAAAAGGCCCTTCTTCAATATATCTTTTAGCTTCCTCTACAGTTATTCTTGAAAGATTTTTTTGATTTGGCCTTCCAAAGTTTATTGCAACCTGCTCAACTGCAGTAAGTACAACCAATGCATCAGCATTTAGTAGTTCCGCTATTTTACCAGAAGCAAAATCTTTATCTATTACTGCAGGCACGCCTTCAAGGTTTCCATTGCCTGTGTCAATTACAGGGATGCCACCACCACCAACTGTTATAACAACATGTCCAGCTTCAACTAATGTTTTAATAATAGGTTCTTCAACTATATCCTTTGGAAGTGGTGAAGCCACTACACGTCTCCAGCCTCTATTTGAATCTTCCTTCATTATGTATCCTTTTTCAATCATTAGTTTCTTAGCCTGCTGCTCTGTAAAGAAAGAACCTACAGGTTTTGTTGGGTTCTTAAATCCTGGATCATTCTGGTCAACTATTACTTGAGTAACTACAGTTGCAACTTGCTTATTTATCCCTCTTTTTCTCATCTCTGCTCTAATACTTTGTTGTAGATGATATCCTATATAGCCTTGACTCATAGCACCACATTCAGGAAAAGGCATTATTGGGTTATTTTCATGTATAAGCGTCGCGGCTTCATAAGTAGCGACAAGTTGACCAACTTGAGGTCCATTGCCATGGGCAACAATTACCTCATGACCCTCTTCAATTAAATCTACAATTGCCTCTGAAGTTTCTCTTGCAGTTACGAGCTGTGCTTCTGCTGTAGTATCCTTTGGATTTGCTTGAAGGGCATTCCCACCAAGTGCAATTACTATTCTTGCCATATTAATTACTCCTTTTATATTATATATAATATATAATTTATTTAAGACTAGTCACCAAGTGTAGCTACCATAACAGCTTTAATTGTATGCATTCTGTTTTCTGCTTCATCAAATACTATAGAAGCTTCACTTTCAAATACTTCATCTGTAACTTCAACACCATTCATTCCGAATTTTTCAAATACATCTCTTCCAACTCCAGTTTTCAAATCATGGTATGCTGGTAGACAGTGCATAAATTTAGTATCCTTATTACCAGTAAGTCCCATCATTTCACTATTAACTTGATATGGTTTTAATATATTAATCCTTTGCTGCCAAACTTCATCTGCTTCTCCCATTGAAACCCAAACGTCAGTATATATAACATCTGCATCTTTTACACCCTGTGCTACATCACTTGTAATAGTAATTTTTGCTCCTGACGTAGCAGCTACCTCTCTACATTTACTAACTAGTGCTTCTTCAGGGAATAATGAATTGGGAGCAACTATTCTAAAGTCCATACCCATTTTAGCAGCACCTATCATAAGAGCATTTGCCATATTATTTCTACCATCGCCAGTATAAACAAATTTAATTTCGTTTAGTGGTTTTGGGAAATGTTCTTTTATAGTTAAGAAGTCTGCAAGGATTTGTGTTGGGTGATCTTCTGTTGTTAAACCATTCCATACTGGTACTCCTGCATATTTTGCGAGTTCTTCAACTATTTCTTGGCCATATCCTCTATATTCTATTCCATCATACATTCTTCCAAGAACTCTAGCTGTATCT
>JANZQE010000467.1:0-5834 GCA_038040705.1 Clostridium sp.
AGATGGATTTAGTGAAGAAATAGGTGTTATCATCGAAGAACTAAAAGAGTGGAAGGATGACACAAATCAGTTTTGCGAAGATAACTTGTTTAATAATTGTTTTAAAGAGCGAAGATTAAAGGATTTAATTATTGGCACGGAGGAAAGCATTAAATCCATTACAATAAAGCAAATTATAGATTTTTACCACAAACATTATACTGCGGATAATTGTGTAGTGTCAGTGGTATCTTCGATGAGTCTTGAAAGTGTTTCGAAAATAGTGGAGAAGTATTTATGCAATTCTGATTCTAAGTTAACTAATGATAATCGAATAGTAAAAAAGAATGAGGAGTACGTATACGAAAACAATAAACCTGGAACTCATTTTCAATACAAAAGTGATATACAAGGGGCAAAAATTCAATATTGTTTTTCTGTGCATGATTTAAATCCTAGAGAAATTAGAGCTTTAAAGTTATTTAATATAGTGCTTGGAGAAGGTACAAGTAGCATATTGTACCATGAAATTAGAACTAAGAGAGGCCTTGTCTATGATATAGGAAGTAAAATTAGTAATGAGACAGGAATAAAACTTTTCACAATTTATCTTGGGACTTCCTATGAAAATGTCCAAAATACTATAAAAATTATTAATGATGAATTAGAAAAAGTAAAAAGAATTAGAAATTATTTTGATGGGCTCTGCGTTTTAAAGCTATGTAAAAGTTACAAATTAAGAAGGATGCTAGCCATAGAGAAATCTATACAAACCAGTATGAATTTATGTGTATATGAAATTATGTATGGAGATGGATTTGAAATTTTCACTGAATTTGAGCGTATGAAAAACATAAGTGACAATGAAATAATGACAGTTATAAACAAAGTTTTAGTAAATCCTACGATACAAGTTCTAATGCCAAAGTTAAATGATAATAGATAGGAGGTAAATATGGAGAAAAAATGGTTGCTAAGAAATACCTCTGTGGATAGCGGATTACTTGCGAAAAACTCCGGGGTAAGTGAGGTTATAGCTAAGATTTTAATTAATAGAGGATTAAATAATGAAATAGAAATAAAAAAGTTTATGAGAGCCAGTTTAGATGATTTGTATGATCCGTTTTTAATGAAAGATATGGAAAAGGGTACAGGATTAATGGTCACAGCTATAAAAAACAATGAAAAAATAGTTGTTTACGGGGATTATGATGCTGACGGTGTCACTAGCACCGTTATTCTGTACAAGGCATTAAAAAACTGTGGGGCACAGGTTGATTACTATGTGCCGAATAGAGAAAATGAAGGATATGGTATTAACAGTGATAGAATAAGAAAATTAAAGCAGCAAGGAACTTCTGTTATTTTAACTTGTGATAATGGAATAGCGGCTATTGAACAGGTAAAATTGGCAAAAGAACTAGGAATGACGGTAATAATAACTGATCATCATGAACTAGCATTTGACGAAGATGAAAGTTTAGTAAGAACTTTTAAGATTCCACCAGCAGATGCAGTTATAAATCCAAAACAAATAGAATGTAATTATCCTTTTAAAAATTTATGTGGTGCAGGTATAGCTTTTAAATTTGTACAAGCATTATATATAAAGCTTGAACTTTTTAGCCAAAGTACAGAGGAACTTGTGGAAATTGCAGGGATAGGAACTATTTGTGATGTGGTAGATTTGGTTTCTGAGAATAGGATAATTGCTAAAAATGCCTTAGTGATGTTAACAAACACAAAAAACCTTGGACTTAAATGTCTAAAAGAAATCTTGTGCATTGAGGGTAAAGTGATGAAATCTTATCATGTGGGGTTTCAAATAGGACCATGCATAAATGCTACTGGAAGACTTGACACAGCAGCACTTTCAGTAGAATTATTACTATGTGATGATGAAACCAGGGCAAAGGAACTAGCTAAAATATTATTTGAACTTAATAAAAAAAGACAAGAAATGACAACAGAAAACGTAGAAGAGGTAATTAAACTTATAGAAAATTCTAGTTATAAAAATGATAAAGTACTAGTAATTTATAAAGAAAATATTCATGAGAGTATCGCAGGAATTGTTGCAGGGCGTGTTAGAGAAGCTTTCCATGTTCCAACTATAATACTAACTAAGGGAAAAGATAACCCAAAGGGCTCAGCAAGGTCAATCGAAGAATATAATTTATTTGAGGAATTAATAAAATGTGAAGAGCTTATGGAAAAATTCGGAGGACATCCCATGGCTGCAGGACTATCTATAAAAGAGGAAAATATAGATGGGTTAAGAGAAAAATTAAACCGCATTTGCACGTTAACGGACCAAGATATAATTCCGAAGATAAGAATTGATAAACGAATGCCATTAAATACAATAAATTATGAAATGATAGAAGAATTAGAACTCTTAGAGCCTTTTGGTAAAGGTAACCCGGCACCACTTCTCGCTGAAAAGAATATAACTGTTTTAAAGATAGATATACTAGGTAAAAATGCTAATACATTAAAAATAAAATGCATGATGCCAGGGGAAAGCAAAACAATAGATGGAATATGTTTTAATAAAGTTGAGGAATTTATACAAATGTTAAAAGATACATATGGCGAAGGTCATATGAACTATATTAACAGTCCTAGAGGTATGAAACTAGATTTGGTTTATTCACCTCAAATTAATGAATATAATGGACGTACATCTATTCAATTAAAAATTCTTGAATTTAAAATACATTAAAATATTAAAGGCACATAGAATTAAACTCTATGTGCCTTTGCTATATTTATTTTAATTTACAGATTGTTTTCGTATTGTTGTACCATTTTTTTAACCATTTCTCCGCCAACAGAACCACATTCCCTTGAAGTTAAATCTCCGTTGTAATCAGTAAAATTAACACCTAGTTCTTTTGCAGTTTCCATTTTAAATGAATTTAATCCGGCTTTAGCTTGAGGTACTAAATTTCTATTTGACATTTGTATCACTCCTTTTATATTTTTTTTTGTTATGATAGTATGTTGTGCAGAAACAAAAAAAATATAAGGTCTTATTTAAGGGAAATAAGGCAAGTACAATATTTAAATTTAAGAATAACCAACCTATGAAATACTTATATTATTCGTAAAATAATAACAAAGCATAAATAAAACAATAAAATTAAGAGGCATATGACTAGCACATACCTCTTAACCAATTTATAATTTAAATTTTAAATTTTAAACTTCAAATTATAAGTTTTTTTCGTACTGTTCTACCATTTTTTTAACCATTTGTCCGCCTACTGATCCATTTTGTCTAGAAGTAAGATCCCCATTGTATCCGTTCTTCAAACTAACTCCAACTTCCTTTGCAGCTTCCATTTTAAATTTGTTAAGTCCCTCTCTTGCTTGTGGTACTAATGTTTTTTTAGCCATTGTTAATTCCTCCTTTTATATTTGAGATTATTTTATAATAGTAGTTTATCCCCATATTTCGTTTTTATTTTAGTAATTTGAAGGGTAGTTTTGAAAATTATATACTCTTTAGAAAATTATGGACAACTCAAATTTAAATAAATACTAATTTATTTTAGTGAACACTAAATTTATTTTAGTGAACAATAAATTTATTTTAGTGAACACTAGAACTTTCCATTGGGTTTAGTATATAATAATGTAGAATTACAGATTAAAAGATGGTTTTTAAAGGAGTGTTAAAGTGACAAAGCATAAAATAATAATGACTGGTGGTGGATCTGCAGGACATGTAACACCAAATCTTGCACTTATACCAAAACTTAAATCCTTAGATTATGAAATTCAATATATAGGCACAAAAGATGGTATTGAAAGAAAAATAATAGAGGGTGAAAATATAGAATATTTTCCTATATCAAGTGGAAAGCTTCGAAGATATTTTGATTTTAAAAATTTTTCTGATCCTTTTAAAGTAATCAAGGGCATTTTTGAAGCGAAAAAAATTATAAAAATGCAAAAACCGGATATAGTTTTTTCTAAGGGTGGTTTTGTATCAGTACCGGTAGTACTTGCGGCATATTTAAATAAAGTGCCAGTAATTGCACATGAATGTGATATTACGCCAGGGCTTGCTAATAAACTTGCAGCTCCTTATTGTACAAAATTATGTGTGACTTTTCCGGAATCATTAAAGGAAATAAAAAATGGTAAAGGAGTACTTACTGGGAATCCTATAAGAGTCGAATTATTTCAGGGGAGCAAAATGAAAGGCAAGGAAATATGTGGTTTTAAAAATGATAAGCCAATAATGTTAGTCATTGGAGGTAGTTTAGGATCCAAGATTATAAATGAAGCGGTACGTATAAAACTTAAAAGACTTCTATTAGTGTATAATGTTATTCATATTTGTGGGAATGGAAATATTGATAAAACACTGCAAAACAAAAATGGTTATGTGCAGTATGAGTATGTAAAAGAAGAATTACCTGATTTACTTGCTAGTTCGGATATTGTGGTTTCAAGAGCTGGAGCTAATGCTATTTTTGAACTTTTAGCAATGAGAAAGCCTAATTTATTAATTCCATTATCAGGAAAATCTAGTAGAGGTGATCAAATACTTAATGCAGAATCGTTTCAGAAAAGTGGTTATAGCATGGTTATGCAAGAGGAGAATCTTACTCCGGACTATTTAGAAACAAAAATTAACGAATTGTATAATGATAGAAATGAATATATTACAAACATGAATTCTAGTAATACTGAAAAGAGTATCGATTTAATTGTAGATCTAATAGAAAAATATAGAAAAATATAGAAAAAGATAGAAAAAGATGAAGAATTTAAAAATTCTTCATCTTTTTCTTTTGTTTTATTATCAAATAAATATTAAAAAAAATTTTATATATAAAAAAAAGTAAAAAGGTGCAAACTGTAACTATAAGGATAGAGAAATTAATTTCTAATTTAAATTAAAGGAGAATAGAATGGAACTTGAATTTTTAGGCGCAGCGCAGTGTGTTACAGGATCATGTCATTTGCTAAGGGTAAGAGACAAAACTATTTTACTGGATTGTGGATTATATCAAGGAAGAGATGGAGAACAAGATAAAAATAAACATTTTGCATTTAATCCCTCTGATATTGATTTAGTAATATTGTCCCATGCCCACATAGATCATAGTGGTAGAATTCCACTATTATATAAGGGAGGATTTAAAGGCGAAATAATTTGTAGTAAGGCTACAATGGAATTATGTAATGTTATGCTACCTGATAGTGGGCACATTCAAGAGATGGAAGCTCAGTGGAAAAACAAAAAAAATGAAAAAAAAGGGTTACAGACTGAGGAAGCCTTATATTCTTCAAAAATAGCAGAAGAGTGTATAAAAGTTTTCAAAAGTTATAATTACAATGAAGAAATAAAACCTTTTGATGGATTAACAATTGTTTTAAGGGATGCAGGGCATTTACTTGGATCCGCTATTGTTGAACTTCAAATGGAAGAAGTAGATGGCAAACCATTAAAACTTGTTTATAGTGGGGATATAGGTAATATTAATATCCCACTTATAAATGACCCTGCAGTTATAGAACATGCAGACTATGTAATTATGGAGACTACCTATGGAGATAAGGTACATGATAAATTTCAAGATGTACTAAAAGAATTAGCTAATATTATCAAACAAACCTTTGATAGAGGGGGAAATGTTATAATTCCATCCTTTGCAGTAGGTAGAACACAAGAAGTGTTATATGCACTTAATATGTATTTTGAAGAAGATAACATTAAAAACTGTAGTGTTTATGTGGATAGCCCTCTTGCAGAGAAGGCAACAAAAATTTTTGAAAATAACACGGAATACTTTGATGCTGATGCAAAGGAGTACCAAAAACATGACAGCGATGTA
>JANZQE010000468.1:0-3329 GCA_038040705.1 Clostridium sp.
GATATATCTTTAGAGTCTTGTCTTGAATCAGCATATCATGTTATCAGTAAACGTACTGGTAAAATGGTAAATGGTCAATTTGTTAAAGACAATTAAATTGATTATATTTACACATTAAAAGTTTAAACATATGGGTTACAATAAACCAAAAGAAACAACTAGAAATTATTTAGAAAACGCACCTTTACCTAACCATGGTAAGAGTTACACAGTTATATCACATAAAACAGTGATAGATAACGCATTGCTGCTATTATCACATAGTGGATTTACAGTAGAAAGAGAATTATATAGAGCAAACATGAATGCCAATGTAGCACAAGGCATATATCATATCCGCCCAACTCAAAGTAATGATTTAATGATTAACAATGAGAAAGAATTAGGGATGATGTTTGCCTGGACCAACTCATATGACAAGAGCACAAGATTTCAATGTGCAATTGGTGCATATGTTATAGTATGTAATAATGGTATGGTAGCTGGAGACATGATGAACTTCAAAAGAAAACATACTGGATCAGCTGACCATGATATTAGAAACCAAATATCTAATCAAATTAAAAATGGAGAGAAGTATTATAAAAGGATACTTAATGATAGAGACTCACTTAGAAACACAAACCTCTCATTAAAAGAGCAAGGTGAAATTTTAGGAAGACTTTATATTAATGAAGAACTTTTAGATACAACTCAAATGTCTTGTATAAAATCTGAATATAGTGAGCCTACATATGACTATAATAGTGAACAAGATAATGCATGGACTTTTTATAATCATGTTACATTTGCTTTAAAGAAAGCCCATCCCAGAAATTGGCTACAGGATAGCCAGACTTTTCATGATTTTATGATGTCAAATGTTGTTTCTAATGTAGATTTAAATGCTTTAGAAGATATTTCACACAAAGAAAATCATTTTAGTTGGGCAATAGATTTTGGTGGAAACAATAGTATTATTGAAGTAGATGAAGAAGTAATAGATTCAAATGCCATTGTAGAAATTTGAAGCTTGCTCTCTTAATTATAGGTGCGTATATTTGTATACGTATTGCCAAGAATAGCAACAATCTTTAATCCAGGAAGGTCAACCAACTAGTGAGAATTTTATTTCTCCCTAGACCTTCTCTATTAAAACAAAATGGAAAATTTAGAAAAAAAAGAAGCCATTAAAATATTAAAAAGATTAGGATCTATAGATGGTAGAAAACATTTAGATCAAATTTTATATTTAGTTGAAGGTATGAATTCAGTTAAATTAATTGACTATTGGAATACCGTTGATAAACACTTCAAAACTGAAGAAAATTAAACTTATTATGACAGAACAGGAACTACATCAACTATTAGAAGTACAATACTTAAAAGGTAGGTTAGATGAATTAGAATATAGAGCTGTACCTAATACTACTAACTTACAAAATTCACGTAAGTTAGATATGAGAGTTGGCAAGTATTATAATAAGCTAAAAAATACTTCAGAACTTGCTTATCATTTACATGTGGTTGAAAGAGCTAATGTAATAGCAAGTAAATGCAAATCTCAAAATCATATAAAAGGATTGCTAAACAATCTAAAAAATTTAATTGAAGATGAAGAGTACATTAAGTTAATAGATATACAACTCAATAAATATCAATAAAAAAAGGCAGCCATTTCTGACTACCTTTTTTTATTTATTTAGAGTTTAGTTTTTAAATACTTAATTAAATGTTTGATCACAACCTAACAAACTCAAACCTTTATATTGGCCATTGTTATAAACTTGGAATCTTAAGAAATATACTTCAGTAGGTGCTATAGTAACATTACTTACAACAGCATCTTTTATTTGAAAGACACCATTTTTAACAATGTTTGTACCATTAGATATAAGTTCTTGTTTTAAATACTCAGATAGAAAAGAAAGACTTCCTGTTTCACCTCGTAATTCTACTATTAATTCTGTTCCAACTGCTAAGCTATTTGCAGGTTTAACAACAAAACGTCCTCCAAGAGCCGTTATATCAAATCTACTATAAGTAGAAGTTAATTCTTGAGTATAATCAGAAGCAACCGCAAATTGCAATAGGGATCCAGTAATAACCTGGTCTGCATTAACAGGTGAACTTACTTGATAATCTACATAACCACCAGCTACTATTGTAACTTGTGTAACAGTAAAATTAGCTGTATAATTTGATGCTCCACCATTTTGTAATTGTATTGTAGCACCAACTGAAACAGCCTCAAATTGTGTACTTCGGCTTGCACCAATACTATCAAGTACATTAACTCTAAGTGATTGAACGTCGCTTACTGCAGCACTTCCTGAATACTGTACAACAATTCCTCCATTAACTGGGTTTGTTAAAGCAGCATTTGAAACAACTGTTACAGAATATGTACTTGCTGGATTAAAAACTTGATCGTATGAAATAACAGTTGCTGATGGTCTTGTTGGTGCAGTTGCAAGATCTGTTTCAATTACTTCACCCGATGCTGTAACAGCAAGTGATTTTGTTGCTGTACCAGTAAAAGTACCAGTACCATATTGTGCTAGTTCTAATTGACCAGTAGCTTTTATTGTTGCTTTGGTAGTTGCAACTATAGATCCGGAAGAAGTTGTTTGCAGCTCTAATCTACTAGGGGCGCTACTAGCAGTAAATGCTCCTTCTCCTACAAATCTTATTTTACCAACTTCAGAAGTTGAATAATAAGATTCAATTTCAGATAATAAAGAGTTTAGGTTAGGTGTTGATGGTTGATCACTTGCTAATTTTAATGATGGTTGATTAATTACACCTGTTACTGTTAAAGTATTATTTGATGTATCATAATTAAATGCACTTTCACCGCCAAATACACCATTGTTATTAAACTGTACATCACCATTTGCTCCTGCTGGAGTAGCTTGAGTAGCATCTATGGTTAATGTATTACCAACTAGTGCTGTGGTAACATTTGTACCACCAGCAATTGTAACTTGAGTACCACTTGCTACAGGATCAATATCCCCTGTATCAGCAAATAGAGTCCAATCATATGAACCACCTGAAGATCCGTTTGCAATAGCAGTAATTCTACCTTGCTGATCTACAGTTACGTTTGTATTTGTATATGCACCTGGAGTTACTGCTGTATCATTTAGATCAATAGTTAATGTATCTGTTGCAGATGCTGTTGATGTTAAACCAACACCTCAACCCCAGGCAGAGGCTTACCTTCCATAAGCTGCAGAAATGCACCTCCTCCTGTAGACATATAGGAGATATTTTTCGATTCGCCCGCTTTTTTTACTGCAGCATTTGAATCCCCTCCCCCGGTTATGGAAAGAGCGTGGGAGTTG
>JANZQE010000469.1:0-8434 GCA_038040705.1 Clostridium sp.
CATATAATCTATTAAAAGATGATGGCTTATTTATTTTTGACATTAATTCTTATTATAAACTTACAAATGTGCTTGGTAATAATACTTATAATTATGATTCGGATGATGTAGTGTACATGTGGGAGAATTATTTAGAAAATGATGTTGTAGATATGAATTTAATATTTTTTGTGAAAGAAGGACAAGTATACAGACGCTTTGATGAGCATCATGAAGAAAGAGCTTACAGTGAAGAATATGTAGAAAGTGTTTTAAAAGAAATAGGATTTAAGGTTATTAAAAAAACGGACAACTACGAGAATAAGGTAGTGGAAAGGTGTACAGAGAGAATATGTTATGTACTAAAGAAGTGAAATATAATAATAGTTTATAGGAGGCATATATATGGATAAATTAGTTAGAGCTACTGCAAAGGGCGGTCAAGTTAGAATAATAGCAGCCATAACTACAGATTTAGTAAATGAGGGAGTTACCATGCAAAAGTGTGCTCCAACAGCCGCTGCAGCTTTAGGAAGGATGCTTACAGCGGGTGTTCTCATGGGGACCATGCTAAAGTCCAAGGGCGATAGCATAACAATTCAAATAAATGGCGGAGGAGAAGCGAAAGGAGTGCTTGCAACTTCCCATGCAGATTCAACTGTAAAAGGATACATAGGAAACCCAAATATAGATTTACCAGCTAATAGCAAGGGTAAACTAGACGTAAGTGGTGCAATAGGTGTGGATGGTTATTTAAGAGTTATAAGAGATTTGGGGTTAAAGGAACCATATGTAGGGCAGGTACCAATTAGCACAGGAGAAATTGGAGATGATTTAGCATATTACTTCACCGTTTCAGAGCAAACTCCTTCAGCTGTTGGACTAGGAGTCTTAGTTGATACAGACATGAGCATTAAAGCTTCGGGCGGGTTTATAATCCAAATGATGCCTGGTGCAGATGAGTTTTTAGCTGATATAATAACCTATAGACTGGAAGAAATTCCATCCATAACTGAGTTTATAGAAAAAGGGATGAATATTGAAGAAATATTAGAATTTATTTTTGAAGATATGCAGCTTAAAATACATGAAGAAATTGTGCCTATGTATAAATGTGATTGTTGTAGAGAAAGAGTTGAGAGGGCACTTATAAGCATAGGAAAAAAGGACCTAGAAGAAATATATAATGATGGCAAAACGGAAGAAATCAAATGTCATTTTTGTAATAAGAATTATGAATTCAATCATGAAGATATCGGACAATTATTAAAAAATGTAAATTCATAAGAAGATTATATTTATAGCAATATATGCGTAGCTTACCACATCTTTCAAAGTGCTGTAATATAGAGTAAATCTTATAATTGTGGAGCATAAGTGAAATGTATATGAATATCACTATTATTTGCTATTGACAACTATAACAAAATCTTATAATATAGTAATGTACTCATTGGACAGAAAGTAAACATTTAATAAAAAAACACTTAACTAATAAAAGTGTTGACAAGTTTTATGAATTAATGTAAACTGTAAAAGTCTAATGAAGATATGTGGGAGCATAGCTCAGCTGGGAGAGCATCTGCCTTACAAGCAGAGGGTCACAGGTTCGAACCCTGTTGTTCCCACCACATATGGCCCAGTGGCTCAATTGGTTAGAGTGCCGCCCTGTCACGGCGGAGGTCGACGGTTCGAGTCCGTTCTGGGTCGCCATTTTAAATTTATAAGGCTGGATAGCTCAGTCGGTAGAGCAGAGGACTGAAAATCCTCGTGTCCCTGGTTCGATTCCTGGTCTAGCCACCAATGTTGCGGGAGTGGCTCAGTGGTAGAGCGTCACCTTGCCAAGGTGAACGTCGCGAGTTCGAATCTCGTCTTCCGCTCCACAATTTCATTAATGGCGCTATAGCCAAGCGGTAAGGTCAAGGTCTGCAAAACCTTTATTCCCCGGTTCAAATCCGGGTGGCGCCTCCAAAGTAGTAAAAAGTAGTCAAAATGCTGATATTTCAGTATTTTGACTACTTTTTTTATTTTATAATCATAAAGTTAGTTGTTCCATCATAAGAATTTAATAATGAATTAGGATGGAGATGATATGTGTGAAATTGAAATCAAAACAAACGATACTAGAAATATTTTTATTTATGGTTAGTTTAACTGGATTTATAATGATATTTATGAAAATACATTTACCAACAATGATGCTACCAATAACTACAATACTTTTAGTAGTTGGTAGCATGTCTGGATTTGTGAGAACACGAAAATTGGTAAAATTAGCATACCCTCTATTTATAATCTATTTTCTCGTAGCGATGCCTATTATAGCAGATTTTATAGAAAATGAAATTCTGTCTTTTGGTTTTATTGTAGTGAGTTTTGTTATTACTATGATATTTATATACAGTGAATTATTAACAAGTAGCAAAGAAAAGGAATTATCACATTAAGTAAGATGATTGTATGTGAAGTATATGGATATTTTTCTTATATTATGCTAACAAAAGGATGTGTTGAGCAGAATGCATTTGAACAAGCCTTAGAAATTCTTAATTTATTTTATTTGCAGGTGCGTAAAGAAAATTGCATGTTTGAGCGATAGCGAGTTTGCAATTTTTAGCATTTGTAAATAAAATAAATTTTAGAATTTCTTGGCGAAGTGAAAGCATTTGGAGCAATGTATACTTTTCGTTATAGCATAGTCTAAGAAAAACTCATACTCTAAAAATACTTCCTCTATCGATTAGTTTTCCATTTCTTAAAAACATAGGTTCTACTTTGTGCTTTTTTAAAAAACTAAGTATATCTTTCCCATATAAATAGTGATCTAAGTGGCCATAAAAGGCTAATACGTCATTTTCAACAAGCCCTGTTGCACCACCAATAAAACCGTAGTTCATTCCCGGAAGGAGAATATCGCCAGGGGGAATTAATAAAACATCTATTTTTTCTAAAGATAAAGATTTGGCAATAGAAGTATCGCTAGTTATGACTGCTTGATTTGTGACAACGCAAGTAGAACATTTTGTATAACCTTGTTTTACATTTATCAATTTTTTAGATTTTAAAAGTGACAAAAGTTTAGTGTCAGTAAAATTAATGGAGTGAACAAAGAGATTACCTAGGCAGAGCGAATTGAGAAGTACATTATGTGGATATTTACTTTTCAATGATACATTTGTTTTATAAACACTATAATTTAGGGCAGCTAATGTTTGTATGAATTCTGTGTCCATGTCTTTATGGACTGCAATCTTATTGCCTTCAATATGCATAAGCATATCTGGGTGACCACATATAGACTCATATAAGAGATTGCTAGGTGGACAAAGGAGCACATTATATCCGCTTAAAATCAAATGTGATTTTTCTTCACTCGAAATTCTAAAATCAACAATAACAGTTTTCATCATCATACTCCTTTTTTAATTTTTCAAAAAACAACCTGATTAGTAATTTATATCATAAAACTATGGTACTTTGCAATATGTCGATAATTGTTATATCTATTTTGCATATACGTAAGTATTACACACATACTATCTTATGAGAAAGGAGTGTGCTAGATGCTTTTATTAACTGTTGTATATAATAGCAGTATGGAATGCATTATGGATGAGATTAAAGACATTAAAGAGTGTTTTGAAAATAAAAAAGTGATTATTGGAATATCGGAGTGCATAATAGAAAATACTCACTTTATAAAATTCTTTTGTAGCGATGATAACATAAGCGCTAGTAATATAAAAACATTTAATTTACATATTGCTAATATGCTATATAAATTAGTAATAAAGAAATTCTGTAAAAGTGGAATGGGTAGTTTTTTAGCTGAAACTTATTTCTTTCTGGGAAATGATGAAATAAAACAAATTGAACCTAAAATTATTGAAGCGTTGCTAAGTGAGGGTTCAATCACCGGACCTAACATAGTGTATTATATGAATAGGAAAAATATTGTTATTGATAAAATAAATAAATTCATAGAAGAAAATAATGAGATTAATGTAAATGGATTTTTAACCTTTAGGACAAAGCAACTAAGGCAAGATTTAGAGTGCATAGTTGATAAAGTTGTAGAATCATATATGGTAGAGAAGGAATATGATGAATTTGTAAATCTTTTGAAATACTTTGTAGAAGTTCAGGAAAGCAAGGTAAATGAAGTTAATATAATAATTGGGAAAAACGGAAATTATTATTTAAGAGATTCAGAAGGAAATGATTTAATGGGAAAGATGCTTATGGAGCTACCAGGGGTTGAATTTGATTCAAAAGAAAATCAAGAAGAACTTATAATGAGCACTATAATAACTAGTGCTCCTAAAAAAATAATAATACACTGTGTGGATCACTGTAAGAACAAGGAATTAATACAAACGATAAGTAAGGTCTTTGTTAATAAAGTATATTATTGTGACAAGTGTTCAGCTTGTGAAAATATAAAAAAAGGTATGATGGTGTAATTGTTAAATGTTTTGTGTTTATATACGAATAAACAAAAATAGTATTGACATGATAATATTTAAATAGTATAATATGAATTGTTAAGAATAACGACATGAGAAATAGAGAAATAATTTAATATAGAAAAATTCTGTATCACAAGAAGAAACAGCCGTTTCTCACCTAACAGCTATGCTAGTCAGGTTAATTAGTAATTTAAATTTGTTACTATGAAGGACGGCATTTGCCGTCCTTTTTATTATTTAAATATTTAAACTTTTCAAAAAATCTAGGAGGTGAAAACTATTAGTAAAAGTAAAGATTTCATGATGAATGACGAAATAAGGGCCAAAGAAATCAGAGTCTTAGGACCAGATGGATCTGCACTAGGTATTTTAAATACCAAGGATGCTTTAATTCTTGCAGAAGAAAAAGACTTAGACTTAGTTATGATGTCCCCTACAGCAAAACCACCAGTATGTAGAATAATGGATTATGGTAAGTTTGTCTATGAACAACAGAAAAAAGAAAAAGAAGCGAAAAAGAAGCAAAAGGTTGTTAATCTTAAAGAAATACGATTGAGTGCTACAATAGAAGACCATGATATCGCAATTAAGGCTAACAATGCTAAAAAATTCTTATTGGATGAAGATAAGGTAAAAATAACAATAAGATTTAGAGGAAGAGAAATTGAAAACTCAAAAGTAGGACACAAGATATTGAGCTCTTTTGTAGAAAAAATCGGCGATATTTATATTGTTGAGAAAACAGCAAGACAAGAGGGAAGAAATATGATAATGATATTAGCTCCTAAAAGAGCATAACCGAGAGGAGGAATTTTATCATGCCTAAAATGAAAACACATAGAGGCGCAGCAAAAAGATTTAAGAAAACAGGAACGGGCAAGCTTAAAAGAGCGAAAGCTTTTACAAGCCATATATTAACAAAGAAAAGCCCTAAAAGAAAAAGAAATCTTAGAAAAACAACATACGTATCAACAACTCAAATAAAAGCAATGAAGAAACTGTTACCATACTTATAATTGAATGGTGCTTAGGAGGTATATTAAATGGCAAGAATTAAGAGGGCAGTAAACTCTCGTAAAAATCATAAAAAAGTATTAAAGCTTGCAAAAGGTTACTACGGTGGAAGAAGCAAGTTATTTAAAACAGCTAATGAAGCAGTAATGAGAGGCCTTAGAAATGCTTATATCGGAAGAAAATTAAAGAAAAGAGATTTCAGATCTCTTTGGATAGCTAGAATAAATGCGGCTGCAAGGTTAAGTGATCTTTCATATTCAAGATTTATGAATGGAATGAAACTTGCAGGCATAGATATTAACAGAAAGATGCTTTCTGAAATTGCAATAAATGATCCAAAAGCTTTTGCTGAATTAGTAGAAGTTGCAAAAAAACAATTACAAGCTTAAGAAGTATTTATAAATGTAGCCTTTAGGCTACATTTTTTCTTGCATTTTGACAAAAACTGGGCAAGTGGTATAATTAGCAATATAATACTATTGGTAAAAATTAGAGGTGATTAATTTGGCGTCAACTATTAAAGCTCTTAAAAGAAAAACCATCTATACTCCGGTTCAGATACTTGCAATAGGTTTTGCAGCAATAATACTCATAGGAGCAACACTACTCACATTACCCATGGCATCTGTAAGTGGTGAAGCTACACCTTTCATAGATGCAATATTTACATCTACGTCAGCTGTATGTGTTACGGGTCTAGTAATTGTAGATACGGGAACATACTGGTCTTATTTTGGTAAAACAGTGATAATGTCACTTATAGAAATAGGTGGGCTAGGTTTTATGTCGGTTACCACACTCGTTTTTTTGCTTAGGAAAAAGAATAACATAAAAGGAAAGACAAATAATGCAAGAAGCTATGAATTCAAATTCGTTACAGGGCATAGTGAAAATGGCTAAATATATATTATTATTCACATTTTCTGTTGAGATAACTGGTGCAGTACTATTTTCTACACAATTCATTCCAAAGTTTGGTATAGCAAAAGGAGTGTATTATAGTGTATTCCATGCAATTTCTGCTTTTTGTAATGCTGGGTTTGATTTGATGGGAAATTTTAATAGCCTTACAGGTTTTGCTGATAATGCTGTAATAATACTTACAGTTTCAGCTTTAGTAGTAGTTGGTGGGCTAGGATTCTACGTTTGGGTAGAAATCTATAACTGTACGTCAATTAAAAGGTTGTCACTTCATTCTAAAGTAGTTATTTATATGACGTTTGTGTTAATCGTTGGAGGAGCAATATTTATGTATCTATTTGAAATGAACAATCCTTCCACTATGCAAGGAATGTCTATCAAGGGTAAATTTTTATCTTCAATTTTTGCATCGATTACCCCAAGGACAGCTGGATTTAATTCTATTTCAACGGCTGATATGACTACAGCAGGGAAATTTTTAACAATTATATTAATGTTTATTGGTGGATCTCCTGGTTCCACTGCCGGTGGAATAAAAACAGCTACCGTAGTGGTACTTTTTATGACTGTAGTATCAGTGGCTCGCGGGCGTGAAGATACTGAAATATTTAAAAGACGAATAAATAAGCATCTTGTGTATAGAGCTTTTGTAATAGCTGCTGTTGCCCTAACGCTTGTTATAGTCGTTACCATGATATTATCTATAACAGAGCCGGGAGGAGTTCCCTTTGAACATTTATTTTATGAAGCTACTTCAGCATTTGCTACAGTAGGGTTAAGCTTAGGGTTAACTGCGAATCTAACAATTGGTGGGAAGATAATAATAATCCTTACCATGTATGCGGGGAGAGTAGGACCACTAACTATAATACTTGCATTGGCTAATAAAAAATTTAAATCTGGGAATATAAAATATCCTGAAGGCAAAATTCTAATTGGATAGGGGTGGAGTTAATGAGTAAAAGACAGTTTATTGTTATTGGCCTTGGAAGATTCGGAACGTCTGTTGCTGAAACATTATATTCTTCGGGAAATGATGTATTAGCAGTTGATTTTGATGAAGAGACAGTTCAAAATATCTCGGATAGAGTGACTCATGCAGTTCAAGTTGATGCAAATGATGAAAATAGCTTAAGAGCCCTTGGTATTCGAAATTTTGATTGTGCAGTTATTAGTATAGGTTCTAATATTCAAGCTAGTATTTTAGCGACACTATTAGTTAAGGAACTTGGAGTGAAATATGTAATTACAAAAGCAACTAATGAGTTACATGCTAAAGTATTATATAAAATAGGTGCAGATAGAGTAGTTTTCCCAGAGCGAGATATGGGTGTACGAGTTGCTCATAATTTAGTATCATCAAATATATTAGATTATATAGAATTATCTCCAGATTATAGCATAGCAGAAGTTGTTAGCCCTGAAGAATGGCATAATAAGACGCTTAGAGAACTTAATATAAGAGCCAGATATGGCATAAATGTAATGGCTATAAAAAGAAATAATGATATTGATATTTCTCCATCTGCTGATAATATTATTGAAATAGGTGATGTTATTGTTGCTATAGGTAATATTGAAGAACTAAACAAATTAGAAAATCTAGTTAAATAAGGGGTATTCAATTGGAACATATTATTAGCAAGGACAATTTATTAATTAAAGAAATTAAAAAATTAAAAGAAAAAAAATATAGAAAAGATAGCAATATGTTTTTAGTCGAGGGCTTTAGATTTGTAGAAGAGGCATTAGATTCTAATTTTGAAGTGGCACAAATAATTATAAGTGATAGCGGAGAATTTAAATATGAAAACTCCTCTGTGAAGAACAAGCTACAGAAAAATACTAAAGTATATAGTGCCAGTGATAGCTTATTTAAAAGTGTTTGCGATACAGAGCATCCACAAGGTATTATTGCTATAGTTAGAAATAAGCTGGTAGAGATTAGATATGAGGATGGATTTTATGTGCTAGCTGATAAAATTCAAGACCCTGGAAATATGGGAACTATAATTAGAACTTCTCATGCAGCAGGGGCTCTGGGAGTTATA
>JANZQE010000470.1:0-2816 GCA_038040705.1 Clostridium sp.
TAGATTACGGTCTATTTGAAGAATGCTTCCTGTAACCCAAAACCTCTTGTATATTTTAAAATCTATGCCGACTCTTCCTATTATTATACTTGGATTATTATTTAATCTGTAAGCTGGTCCTGCATACACTCGTGATCTACCAAAAGGAACTTCATACTGCAAAAATGTATAAGCAGCACCATAATGTCTCTGACCCATTGCTAATACCCCAAGAAATACATTGTCATAACCTACTTCAGCAACTATACCACGTGCATGAAGACATGCTACATAACCAATAGCTGCTGATTTGTTCTTATCTAGAATGTAGTTTTTAGGAGTATAATAGGGATTGCATTCTTGACCATATGCAATACTGCATAATAAAGTGTACAATATTACAGCTATTTTACACATCCTATCTAGATTTTATTCTGTCAAGTTCTCTTTCTAGAAATTCAACTTTTACTTTTAAAGCTGAAGCTTCTGACTTTACATCCATTAAAACATTAGTACAATTATCTTTATCTTTCTCTAGTTTTTCCACTCTACTTATTAGATCATCTCTATAAATAGTTTGCTCACTAAGATCTTCTTTTTGTTTATCTCTTTTATTACGAATAAGAAACTCATAAAACTTCCAAGACCCGGCTCCTCCTAATACACTAAGAACTGTTATTATTATGGTTATATAGTTTTCACTCATTGCTTAAAGACTTATGTAACATTTCTAATTTCAACTTAAAATATATCCAGGTCCATAAAAATACATACCAAAATGTTATTATTATATTCTTAGTATCTTGGAATGTGTATGGATCACTCCCTGGTGTAAATATATCAACTAAGTATTTTATTGTTGAATATAGTACTATAGTTAAATGTAAAAGTACAAATTTAGATGCCCATTTTATATTATGTATAGTAAGGATTATTCCCACACTTGCAATTAGGTGTGCGAGGTACAACCAATATGTATATTCCTGATCTAACTCTTTCCAATATGATAATGTGGTCCACAATACCATGTTGTTTAATATATCACTAGTTACCCAAAAAAATAATAAAGGTTGAAAGTCAAAATACAATAAAATATTTTTTATCTTCTTAAAATACACTATATCCTTTTTTAGTTTTGGTAAAGTAGAATTATTGTCCATCCAATCCCATTCCCTACCACTATTTATCATTTTCTATACCACCTAACAAATACATTACAAAAACAGTGATACATAAAGCTAGTATTATATCAAATACTAATGTCATTTACCATTTAACTTTATCAGCCCAATATGCTGCAGACATTTTACCTTTTGCAATATTTTTACCATGCCTGGCTTTAAAAGATTTTCTTTTGGCTTTCATCTTATCTGATTCTCCTGATTTAGGTTTACCTGCTGTGCTAGCTCCTTGTTCACCAAATCTAATAGTCTTTATTTTCTCACCCACTTTAGCTACAACTACATGTGATTTTTTTGGATGAGAAGGAGTTCTCTTAGGTTTATTAAACCCAGCTACTCCTGCCTTTGCCAATCTACTATCTTTCTTTGTTGCCATTATCTTTTCTTTCCTTTATGTAAACCGTGTTTTGCATGTTGTTTACCTGCTTTTGTAGCAGCACGTTTCTTTTTATTAGCTGCTGCTAATTTCTTTTTGCCTTCCGAAGTACTTTTTAATTTAGCAATAGTTTTTTTGGGAGCATACACTTCACCTGTTTCAGAACTTTTCTTTCCTGATGCAGTAGTCCATTTTTGCTTAGTCCATCTAGTAAGACTTTTCTGTTGCTTAGTTTTAGCCATTACTTCTTTTTCTTTGGCATTCCTTTTATTAACTTATCAATCTTCAATGCTTGTGCTTTATGCATAGCAGATGCTTTTTTTAATTGACTTGATATTTCTTTTAATTTTTTTGCTTCCATTATTTCTTTGTTTTATAACCTCCTCCGTTTGCTTTGTAACGTTTAGCAAGCATTTGAGCTTTACGTGCAGACCATTGTCCGGGAGATCCACCTTTTCCTCCTGCTTTAATAGAAGAGAATAATCTTTTACGCATCCCCGGTTTTGTATAATTACCAGAACTATTTACAGTACTTTTTTTAGTTGCCACCTATACTACTGTTACTTGTGATGCGGATAATACAATCCAATTAGTTCCATCTGACCATATTGTTACTGATGCATATAATTTATCTAATACAAGAGTTCCTGCACCATTAATATTTTCTGAGCCTGCAGCATTCAGTGTTAATGTTCTTGAAGATGATGTAGATCCGTTTGTTGTAATAGTAGCTTTTCTAAATACCCATTGAGTAGCACTTGCATTAGGTAGATTTACTGTTGCATTAGCTCCTGCACCTGCACTAGCTACTATAAATAATTGTCCTGGTGCTGCTACTGGCAACTGTACTGGTGCTGCAGTACTTGCACTAATTAATGTAAAATTAACAAACTCCTTAACATCTTTACGGTTCATGTCTATTTGAATACTACCTCCACTTACTCTAGCTAGAGTTAATAAATCTGTTGCTCCGTCAAATGCTGCAGAGTTAACATATTCATCTGGTATTGTTACTGATCCTCCATTTGTAAGAGATAGTACTTGGCCAACTATAGATAATTGTTGAGAGTCTGAATTGCCTGCATTGACAAATGTTTTAATAGCACCCATTGTAACAAGTTCTGTTTCAACTTTTGGATGAGGTTTCATTCTTTCTTGTGCAGATGTATATCTTGCTATTGTAACATAGTCATCTGTTTTAGGTGTAGCTGCCTTTTTTCTTGACAGCATACCCATCATGTCTTGTAATATATTTCCCATTTTATTTCTTTTTTGGTGTA
>JANZQE010000471.1:0-3638 GCA_038040705.1 Clostridium sp.
TTGACCAGCATATTCATCAGTTAACAGTACAGTTTTAACTCCTTTTGCAGTTATCTTATTACAATTCATAACAAGATCAGCATCTGGATTACCAAAACCTTCTTCCGAAATTATAGCAGCATCTGCTCCTATGAATTCAACCAATTTTGCTACCATATTAGATGATCTTTCTTTATCTGCTAGATATACATTTTCATTAGTTATAATACACCCAATAAAGTTAATGTCCTTGCCATGTCTTTCATATAAATCTTCAATTATTGGATGATTCATATGTACATAACTTGGGTTTTTGTCGCAAGCAGAAACACAATTACCACTTACTATAGCTCCATCAAATATTTCTGTAGGATATATAAAAGTAGGTATTATTTTCTTAGCATCTACTCCGTAAACATAAGTATCATGAAGTAGTCCTTGTGTTTGAAGCATATATACATATACTACTTTTGGCAGTTCTGGGTACTGTTTAACCTGTTCAAGTAGTGGTAATGTTTCAAATGTTTTCACTTCATCAGGTTCAATATTTTTCCCTATCTTCCCAAGATAAATAGCAGCTTTAAAACCAACCATTCTTACAGCCTCTTCATGATCGTGTTGTAGCACTCCTTCTTTAGGCTCACAAGTAATTACTAAGTTGTTTGTTTTTGAGAAAGGTGTGTATTTAGCTCCCTCACCACACATATCAACTATTCCTTCTTGGAATCCTACAATTTTACCAGTAGTTATAACAGCCGCTCCTTTAAGAACATGAGTTCTCCCTGAACCTACTGTATCAACCTTGTTTATAAAACCTGGGAATATTCCACCACTACCACTAACCTTAACTCTTGGTTCTATAACATCTTTTACAGGAATTATTCTAACTTCTTCTCCTGGTCTTGCTATATCGAAATCAATACTTTGAAGTCTTTCATCTCCAGCAACCTCTTTTAATAATTCCTCTTGATTTACATAAAGAACTCCACCGTCAACCTTTGTTTCTGCTCCAAACTGAATATCTTTAATAAATATGTTTCCAATTTCTAGACGCAAAACATTCACCTCCTATGATATTGTGTATATATCTAATAGCTTATAGCTTTTTACTATAAGCTTTAGTACCGACTTATAATGTATTGTAATAATCTTTTATAAAGTTTTCCACATCGTCAAGTGAAGAGATTTTATCTGCTGTTATAGTAGAAACTTTTTCTCCACCTTTATATATAATCATTGTTGGTAGCCCTAAAACTCTTTGAGCTATAGCTGTTCTTCTTGCTCCACCAATGTTTAAAGAAGCAAATTTAATTTTATCAGAATATTTTTCTTCTAGCGCATGTACCCCTGGCATAAGCTCTACACAAATTTCACATTTATCTCCCCAAAAATCAACGAATACTGATTGCTCTGATTGTAATACTTCTGCCTCAAAATTCTCTTTGTTAAGTTCTATCATTATTAATTACCTCCTAATATTTTGGTTTTTTAGCTTTATGAAATTTTCTATTCCTATATTACTTAGAACATTTATATTATTTAAAACATCTATCTAAATTAAAACAAATAAATGTTTTATTATAATCTATTTGAATTTTTCTTCAATGTAATGTTCAGCGTGAGTCGCTGCTATTGCTCCATCTGCAGCTGCTGTAATTACCTGTCTTAGTAATTTTTCTCTTATGTCTCCAGCTGCGTATACACCTTCTATATTAGTTCTCATTTCTTCATCTGTAATAACGTCGCCTCTATCATTCATATTAATAATTCCTTTAAATAGTTCTGAAATTGGAAGATATCCTATAAATACAAAGCATCCATCTACTTTTAAATCACTAAGCTCTCCTGTTTTAACATTTTTAAGAACTAATCCTTCTAAAATTTCTTCACCCTTAGCTTCCACTGCTACTGTATCCCATATGAATTTTATTTTCGGGTTTTTAAAAGCCTTTTCTTGAAGTGATTTAGCTCCTCTTAGTTCATCTCTTCTATGTATTACTGTAACAGTCTCACCAAATTTAGCCAAGTATATAGCTTCAGACAAAGCTGAATCTCCGCCACCTAGTACTGCAATGTCTAAATCTGTAAAGAAATCAGCATCACAAGTTGCACAATAAGAAACACCTTTTCCTCTTAGCTCTAATTCATTTTTAAACCCACCAAGTCTTGGGTAAGCTCCTGTAGCTATTATAATTGTTTTAGCTTTGTATAATTCTTTCTTGCCCTTAATTGTTTTAATATCTCCCTCAAGTTCAACTTCCACAATTTCGTCTTTAGCAAATTTTGTTCCGAATTCTTCTGCTTGCTGTTTCATTCTTTTGCTTAATGATGACCCTGTGCAATTTTCAATAGAACCTGGGTAATTATCTAGTTCATCAGTAGTAGTCACTTGACCACCGTATTTTGCTCTTTCTATAATTAAAGTATCCATTCTTGATCTTGATGCATAAAGTCCAGCTGATAATCCCGCAGGGCCTCCACCAATGATTATAGTATCGTAAATATGTTCCATAATTAAAACCTCCTCATTTATCCTTGAATCATGCGACCTTAGTTTAATGCATGATGTATTATATCGAAATCTATAAGTTGAAAATCTAATAATATTTTTTCATTCCACTGCGGTGTTTTAAAATTTTTCAAAAACTTTTCTGTGGTCATAATGCTTTCTTCTATTATAGATAAAGATTGCAGGTCAACTTCACTTAATATTTCTTTAGATATGCAAATGGTTCTATAAGGTGTTTCATTAGGCTTTACACTACTCATTAAAGGATGTGTTAATAATTTATGGCCCTCGTGAATATTATTCCTAACTTTTTTTAAAATATCCATCATGGACCCTTTAATAAATACCACCTTATATTTACTTTCAAACTGCTCTTTTGACATTGGATTATTGGTTACAATAATTAGCGGTTCTATCAATCCATTCCCTCCTTGTCACTATTTATGAGAATAAGAACTAGTGATTGTTATATTTATGTCAATATAACCCATATTTTTATAACACCAAAAAAGACAGGTATAAAAGCCCCATGTGCCTTTATACTCTGTCTTTTTTACCTGAGAGGTTTACTCCGTCGGTGCTGTTCGCTTTCCAGAGGTATGTCCATTTTTGGTACTTGTGCCTGAGAGATTCATGTTGCATGGGCTGCAAAACTTACTCCTACGGCTATCTTAAAGTGGTTAGATCTTTATATTTAATACTCATAAAGATTCAACATTGTTCTAATTTAAGATTATCTCCCTAAAATATCATCCATTTGTATATTAAGTTTTATTTTTAACAATCATTTATCTCTATTATATACTATTTTTCTTACAACAACCACGTTTTTTAAATATTTTCTATTTATTTTTTCTATAGCAATGATACAAATATCAAATAGTTCGTTATTTATTTATCATATAAGTATGATATTAATAGCTTTTTCAAAAATAAATTTCTAATAATTGCACTTTATATAAATACATTTTTAATATAATTTAATAATTTTCCACGTAAAATATACCACAAGCACCCTCACCAGCATGTGTCCCTACAACGCATCCAACCTCGCACTCTATAAAATCTATTTCGCGATCATTCATATGTGATCTTAAGCTCTCTAGAATATTCTTATCACTAGCTCTAAGTAAAATACTTGTCTCTCCAC
>JANZQE010000472.1:0-8984 GCA_038040705.1 Clostridium sp.
AAACTTTTTGAAGACTGCTAAAAAAAAGAATAAGAAGAATATTAATAAAGAAACTTATTGGACGTCAATTAACATTTATATTACAAATATATCTGTTGAAACAATTGGTAAAGAAGAGCTTCATGATGTTAAAAGAGTTAAATTGGAGAGATTTCAATGCTTTCTATATTCTCGTTTAACAGCACTTCTATTAACTTCTTCAATTGTTTCAACTGGCAAAAAAATCGCTTATGAAGAAACTGTGAAATAATTGAATTGTTGAAATAATCATGCAGCTAAAAATGCAGGATTAATTAGCGTGTTCAAATATTGGTATTTTATAATATAAGTTGTGCTTAAACCTCATTGAAATCCAAATACAATTTCCAGTAAGATAAAAACGAAAAAAAATCAACCTAGGCAGATACTGATTTGCCTTAGGTTGATGGCTATGGGGTCAGACCTTTGTCAAAAGTTGGAACTGTTTTTGTTGCTAGTTACTAATAAATAATCTGCTATTAATTTTTCACTATCTGTAAAACTATCGTGATTTTGCTTTATATACTGTAATACATTCATAATCCCACACCCTATTAAATTTGATTTCAGCTTTACTTATTTATTATATTAAAGTAAAATTTCTTACCACCATTTATATATTTTAATAGATAAAAATGCTTTTGTAAAACAGAAGCTACAATGTTTGTCCTATAATCCAATTTTTGATTTGCTTTTAATATTTGCAATTCTCCCATATATCTCATGAAATTCTCATTATCTATAGTGATATCTCCATAATTTTTATCAATTGTATTTAGTGGTTTTATTTTATCTCCCATAATAAGTAATCTGCTTTCACTAGCTCTTATAGCATCTCTAGCCTCATCTGTCCTTTGGGTGTAAGTTTCAGCAAGTAATTTCAAGGTTATATTATCATATTCTTTTAATTCTATACAAAGCTCTACTGCATCAGAATTTAATTCAGATAAATCCTCTAGCTCTTTTTTACTAGGAAGTGAATCCCCAATAAATATAAATTTATTACCCAGGGCAAACAAATGATTTGCAGCTTCACGTACCTCTATGCCTCTATGGTCTTCAAGCGTTGGTAATCCATCATATAGTGGACCTCTTTTTCTATTATTTGATCCTACAAAAGCAGAAGCTTTAATTCCTCTTTTACTTAAGATAGCATTCTTATCTATCATACATTGTTCTGAAATACCTGTACCTACTCTGGGATAAAAATTATGTAGTGCATCAACATTTTTATAGTTAGGCGAATATCTATCTAAATTTTCAAAAAATTCTTCAGTTATTGTTGATGCATTTAGTTGAATTTTGATTCCATAAATGTTTTGGGTCATTTTAGATATTTCTTCTTCTATATATCCAAAATCTATTCTTATAGTCTTAACCCCCATATCACCTAGTCCATTCAAATCCATATTATTCAAGCCTAAAAACTTAAAAGTATTAGGAGAGATATCACTTATTATATCCATATTATATTTTTTAGCTAACTTAAAAAATTCACGTACCTCAGTCTTTAAGATACTATAATTTGCCTCTGGTATATGAAGTGAGGTAAATATTCTAGTAAACCCAAGTTCATGAGCGTCCTTTAATAGCTTTATATTTTCTTCCATTGTATTATCCAACCCAAAGTAAATTGAAATACCATAACTCATAAAAATCCCTCCTTAAAATTATCGATTGATTTTGCTTATTAAAAAGACCCGTACGGGTCTTTTTTTAAACTCTCTTAACTTATTAATCCACTGGATTTTCCAAGCCTAATATACTAGTAAAGAAATATCCACCTATATATGATACTAGTATTCCTATTAAGAATAGTAAGCTCAGCCAAGGCCTCGCAAAGACCCCTAGGGGTAACCCGAATGGTGTCGATATTATAGACCATGAACTTTATCAAGTTGCACATCTTACTAAGCTGAGTGTTTTCTGGTGTGCTTGATCATCCAACTAAACTGAACACATCCATTAATCCCAAAATGTGATTGCCGCCATGGGATTGGTTGAACTATAAACGTTTTTACTAGCTCTAAACTCATATTAAGCAGTTTGAAAAAAGCATATGTTTATTACAGGATAAGTTCATTGATGTTATAAGGTACCTTGAACCAATACTTTTTCTATAAATATGCTTACCATTTTAGGATCAAATTGAATACCTGCATTTTTTTTTAACTCGTCTATTGCAGCTTCTTCTGATAGTGCTTTTTGATAACTTCGCTCACTAGTCATTGCATCATAGGCATCCGCTATAGTTATGATTCTTGACACAAATGGTATCTCATCGCCTTTTAAGCCTTTAGGATATCCTTTCCCATCCCATCTCTCATGGTGATACAATACATAGTTAGCCATATCAGCCATATCATTTACTGTATTTAGTATTCTGTAACCTATTTCTGGATGACGCTTAATTTCTGACCACTCATCATCTGTAAGTTTACCTGGTTTATTTAGTATATTTTCATCTATAGCAATTTTCCCTATATCATGGAGTAACCCTACTACTTTAAGTTCTTGAATTTCTTTTTCAGTTAAGTCAAGGGCGTTTCCCATGCTTTTGCATAGTGATGAAACTCTATGAGAGTGTTCTTCTTCCCTTCTGTTTTTTTCGTGTAGAGTATTAATTATTGCTTTAATTGTCTTACCCCTCATACTTGGACCTTCGAAAACTTTTTTTGTATACATATGATCTTCTGCATTTTTGAATATCTCATCAATTTTTTCTTCCATTTTATTCTTAGTTTCATATCCAAAAGAAATAGAAATGGTAATGGATGCTAATTTCTCTTTTAATGACAAATTATTGATACGTTTAATGATTTTTTCTGCCTCAAGAGTATCTGTTTTAGGTAATATAATAACAAATTCATCCCCTCCAAGTCTGGCTATAATATCATCGGATCTACATCCCTTATTCATAACTTCAGCTACTTTCTTTAGAAGTTGGTCACCAGTGGCGTGTCCAAAAGAATCATTAATAAGCTTTAACCCATTTACATCACCCATAACTATGGTCATAGGAAGGTTTATTTCGTTATCAAGTCTCTTTAACGCGTCTTCGTAGAATCTGCGATTATATAATCCCGTAAGTTGGTCGTGATAACTTAAATACTCAATTTCTTCTTCCCTTTGTTTTTTCTCAGAAAAATCTCTAAACACCAACACCACACCTACAATCTTCCCGTCTTGTTGCATAATAGGCGCCGAACTATCTTCAATAGGTCTAGCAATACCATCTTTTGAAATTAATATGGTGTTTTTACCCAGTTCATGTGTTTTTCCACTTTTAAGTACTTTTTCAACTATATTTTCGCTCTTTTCTAGTGTAAACTCATTAACAATATTAAATACTTCTTCAATAGATTTTCCAATTGCTTGTTCTTGAGTCCATCCAGTTAAGTATTCAGCAATCCTATTTAAAAATAGTATATTACCCTTATTATCGGTGGAAATCACTCCATCTCCTACTGATATTAGTGTGGTTTCTAAAAATTCCTTCTCTTGTTCAAGCGCTTTTTTCAATCTTTGCTGTTCAGTTACATCAATTGCTACGCTCATTACCATTTTACGTCCATCTTGCAATTTGCCGATATATGCAGAATGAAAATCCCATATCAGTACATTCTCATCTTTTGTTTTAACATGAAATTTGCCATAATATTGTCTTTTACTGAGCCTATATAATGAATTAATTATATCTTGGAGTTCTTCTTTATTCATTCCATATGCCTTTTTTGCCCAGACTGCAGTTGTTGGAATGTCACTCAATGTATATCCTGTGATATCCGTCCAAGTTCTGCTTATTTTTAGAACTTCGCCACCCTCGGCGTGTAACATAATTGGTATTGGTGCTTCTTCTAATGCATTTCTAAACTGTCTTTCACTTTCCTTTAGTTTTTCCTCATCTTTTTTACGTTGCGTTATATCCATACCTACTCCGGTAAGGTAAATTTTCCCATCCAAAATTAAACGTACTCCATTTGATAATACGTGTAACTTCCCACCACCTTTAACAATCAAATCTGCTTCTACCTCTCCACTTCCCGTACTGAATACTTCTTTAACACTTGCGGCTACTCTTATAGCATCTTCCCCTTCAAACCATTTATCAATGGTCATGTGAGATAATTCATCCGTTGAGTACCCCGTCATTTCTTCATGTTTCTTGTTCCACCTTATAAGCCTACCTGACTCATCATAAACATAAAGATAACCTGGAACACTTTCCAATAGTGCTTCCACAAATTTTTTTTCTTGGCTTAAAACCTTTTCTGTCCGTTTAAGTTCTGTAACGTCCAGAACAAAGCAGGTTAATCCTATCACATTCCCATCAGTAGAGTACATAGGAGACCAAAAATCTTGCCAAAATAAACGAGAAATATTTTCATCACCAAATTCTTCAATTTGAGTAAAACTTTCCCCAGATAAAGCACGATCAAAATTTATTTTTGCCTTTTCGTGGTCTTCATGTGTACCAATCACATCTAGCATATTCATTCCTATTTGGATTTCTTTTCCCCATATTGATTTCATTGTATTCTTGTGTTTGATATTAAATGCAAGGTAGCAATAATTATGATCAAGTGCAAATACAATTATTTCAGGAGAACTTTCAAGAATGGCCGAAAGTAGATTATTGGCCTGATCTAGCATTTTATTTGTCTCTTGCAGTTGTGAATTAATTTCTTTCTGTTTAAATGTTCGCTGCGCTACAGTATTTTCAATCCTGAGTTTATCGCTATAAATTTTAGTATTTGTTGTGTCCGATACAATTGAAAATAACAAAGTGTTTCCTTCTAAATTTACAGGTGTAGAATGAACTTCTACATCCCTGACTTGTCCATCGGATAGCTTATGCTTAAAGTAGAACCGATTTCTCTGTTCATCTTTGGCTATATTCATTTCTTTAACTACTTGTTCTTTTGTAATTATGTTAAAGTCAGTAATTTTCAATTTAATCATTGCATTATAAGAATAACCATAAAAAGAGCAGGCTGCTAAATTACAATCTTTAATTTCAGATGTCTGTGGATTAATTAGAAGCATTATTTCTTGATTGTTTATAAATAAATTTTTATAAAAAGAAGTATCATTTACTAAATTGATATTTTCATTATTATTCATCTGTTAATTCTCCCTTTATCTCAAATCTATACATTATTTTTAATAAAATACTAATTAAATATATAATTCTATATATTCAGATAAAAACCTCTTTAAATTACATTTTTTCACTATATATTTCAGTTTTCCTAAATAAATATTATTAGAATCTGTTTTCTTTTCATTTCCGGATTCCGGAACCCACTCAAAGCTGCAGTGTTTTTTGTTAGCAAGCTCAGCCAAGGCCCCGCAAAGACCCCTATGGGCAACCCAAATGGTGTCGATAATTAGCAACACAGCTTGTCTACTTCACTTCCAAATCTGTGTGAGGGGTCAGACTCTTGTCAATAGCAAGCTCATCCAATGCCTCGCAAAGACCACCTAAGGGTATCACAACCTAGTTAATTGCCATGTCAGACACACTTATAAAAGGAAGCTCACAAAGTGAACTTCCTTTAGTATTGTTAATGGTAAATATATCAACTATATTATTTTAAGCAACTTATTTATTTCTACTTCTGGAACTGGTTTAGATACAAGATATCCCTGAAACATATCACAGCCATGTTTCTTTAAATAATCCAATTGCTCTTTTGTTTCAACCCCTTCTCCTATAACTGTTAGCCCTAGTTTCTTCGCTAGCATAATTATAGTTCCAGTCATGCTTGTCACGTCATCTTCTAACTTTATATCAGAAATAAATGATCTATCTATTTTCACTACATCAATCGGCAGTACTTTCAAATATGTAAGAGAAGAGTATCCACATCCAAAATCATCTAATGCTATTCTAATGTTATTATCTTTTAGAATATTCAACTTTTTAATAACCAAATCCATGGATTCCATTAATGCTGTTTCGGTTACTTCTATCACTAGTAATTCCGGTGGAAGTCCTATTTTTTCGAGTGCGCTTAGAACAAAGTCTGTAAAATCCTTCTGTACTAGTTGAAGAGCAGAAACATTTACTGAAACATAAAAATTTGTTGCTCCACTATCATAAACCCGTTTTGCATATTTACAGGCACTAATAATTACCCACTTACCTATTTGTATAATTTTACCACTTTTTTCAGCCTCACTTATAAATTCATCTGGAAAAACAAGTCCCTTTTGGGGATGTATCCATCGGATTAAAGCCTCAAAACCCTTAACTTCTCCTAATGCAACATCAATTATTGGCTGATAGTACAACACAAATTCATTGTTCTTTAAAGCTCTTTCTAGGTCCTCTCGCATTCTAATTTTTTCTATCGCAGCATCTCCCATTGAAAGCCTATAAAAGGTATATGTGCTTTTTCCATACTCTTTAGATTTGTACATGGCTGTATCAGCGTTTTTAAGAAGTTCATTAAAACTTATTCCATTCTCAGGATAAATAACAATGCCACTACTATGAGTAATATGAAACATATTTCCATCAATAGAAATAGGATTAGCTAATGACTCCAGTAAATTTTCAGAGTATATTGCTATTTCTTTCGTGCTCTCAATATCTTTAACCAAAATAATGAATTCGTCTCCCCCAAGCCTGAACGCCGTCATATTTTCATTTAAGACTTCAGTTAGCCTCTTTCCGATTTCATTTAGTAGCTTGTCCCCTGTAATATGGCCATAAGAATCATTGACCAACTTAAAGTTATCTAAATCTATAAAAATCAATGCAAATTTACCCTTATACTCATTACAGCTTTTAATTTCTTCTGATACCACTTCACGAAACATAGCTCTATTGGGAAGAGCAGTTATCGCATCGTAATATGCCATATAATTGATTTTTTGTTGTTGCTCTTTTAGTTTAGTAATATCAGTAAAAGCTCCAAATATTTTCAGAGGCCGTCCATTTTCATCGAACTCACACTTAGTATTGGACAGTACCCATTTATAGATTCCTGCTTTACTCTTTACTCTGTATTCAAAAGCTTTCACTACGATTTTCTCTTCTATTTGCTGCTTTATACCTTCTTTTACCCACTCAATATCCTCTGGATGAATTATATTAAACCAGGCATCGAATTCTTCCATTTCCCAGCCCTTATAACCAAGTATTTCATAAAGTTTTTCCGAAAAAGCCCTTTTTTTATTAAGCAAATCAGCTTCCCAAATTATGTCCATGGTCGATTCGGCAACAACTCTATATCTTTCTTCACTTATCCAAAGTGCTTGTTGTTTTTGTGTTAGTTCATATATCTTTTGTTTTAATTCTTCATCTGATGCTGCAATCTCTTCATACATAGCTGTAACTTCTTCATTTTTCATCCTAAGCTCTTTTTCAACCCTTTTTCGATGGTAGTTCTTTTGCAAAAGAATATAAGTTAATATCAAAAAAATATGAATAAGCACAATTGCGAAATATATAAACCATTTAGAAACTATCATATAAAACTCCCTTTAATACATTATCTAGTTATAAATTCTGCGTAGTTACTTATTTTTCCTCCTTTTGTGTATATTTT
The DNA here is from genome assembly GCA_038040705.1 of Clostridium sp. Lineage (GTDB taxonomy): Bacteria > Bacillota > Clostridia > Clostridiales > Clostridiaceae > Clostridium_AD. The sequence continues at coordinate 7,578 of JANZQE010000472.1, forward strand.
TTTAATATTTATTTATAACTCTAATACCATTTTCACTTGCCACTAGCACTTTAGTAACTATTATTAAAAAGTTATGTACTTATTAGCAACACAGCATTTGTGGTTTTATAAGAATGGTAAGCTTATTACAGACAGAGATGTTGTTACTGGCATGGCAACCAAAGATCGTGAAACACCAACAGGTATTTATAAACTAAAATATAAATTAAAAGATGCAACATCAAATGTGTGAAATGAAAAAATTAGTTATCCCAGCTTGACCTTGAAATTGTTTTTTGATTGGGCATTTTACTCATATTACCACTTTCTCTATAAAAAAACATTAGCCTTTTTAAGGGTCCTGAATATAAAATCTGAAAAGCAATAATAAAGAATATTACATATTAATGAAAGCAGGAATAATATAGCTAGCTGAATTATCATTCCCCCTGGAATTTTGGTTCCAAGTACATGTATACCTATACCATAATTCATGATACTTAATGTAAGTGTTAGAGCAATGGAGCTTATGATGTAAATAATAGTTTTTCTATTTGTATAATATCTGCATACCCCAAGAGAAACCCCTATAACTCCGTTGGTGCATAAAAAAAATAGCCCTTCATGTGTGCTAATAAGCATAACAAGAATACTTGCCACAATGTATGACAAAAAACCAGCTTTAGGATTTATTCTGGAAACAATAAAGATAGGCACTGCACTAAATATTGTAACAAATATAAATATTTCTGAAAATAAAACAGGTATCACTTGAAATAAAGCTGCTATAACTGCAAATAATGCTCCTATCACAAGAGTTTTATTCTCCATACTAAAATTCCTTTCATCAATTAATTCATAATATAATATGATTTTGAACTAACACTTATTACTCTACATATTTAGTTTAAATAAGAATATAATACTAAGTTTAAACAATATACTATATTATATATATTAATTCAAAGGAGCTAATTAATGTCACATAAAAAACGACCAATAAATGATAGAAGCGTACCTCCTAGGGGTGCAAATGTAACTGTGCCCCCTATCGAATCTATTGAAAAACATAAAAGAAAACTTGATCCTTCAGACATAAAAGTACCACCTGGATATAAGATAGATGTATTTAAACAAGATTTAGATACCCCAATTAACATGATTTTTACTGAAAATGGAGAAATGCTTGTGGCTGATGCTGGAGTTATCTCTGGAAATGGTAAAGTTCTACGTCTTACTGATAGTGGCACTGAAATAGTTGCAGAAGGATTTAATCCGCCACTAACAGGAATTAATTATCACAATGGAAACATTTATGTATCTCATAGAGGTTTTATTACTATAATAAAACCAGATGGAACTAAGGAAGATATTATTTCGGGACTTCCAAGCTTTGGTGACCATCATAATAATCAAGTTGTATTTGGC
>JANZQE010000473.1:0-3553 GCA_038040705.1 Clostridium sp.
AGGCTGTTGCTCTATCCAGTTGAGCTATGGGACCCTATAACTTAATAGAATATATTTTTTCTAATATAATCTTGAGCATATTTTGGATCTGCCATTGCTTTTATAGTAGATAAGTGTTTATCTAACTTTAACAAAGCTTTAGTATGGTCATATTTGCCATACTCACTGGTAAATACAGATAAAAAGTTAAACTTAATCCATCTATCTGCAGTACCTATCTTAATAAAAAAGTCAGAAAATGCTTTACACATTGCGGCTGTTTTAGAATTTGATATTACAAATTCACCTTTTTTAATAAGTTTGGAAGTTCCTGTTGTATTATTTTGATTCATGGCTATCATGGCTATCATTGAAGGTTCTAAATTATATAAGTTTATATACTTTAAAAGTGTCATATAATCTGTATTTACATATTTCCATGCATTTATATAATTAATTAAATTCCAAGATTTACTTGTGTTATTTAAAGCAGCCATCTTTTCAACTAATTCTTCATCAGTATTAATTTGAACAAGTCTATAAACAATAGGTAATCCTTCCCTTTGACAAGCACTAAACAAATGTTGTCCATCTATAATATACTTGCGTTTAATTCCATCAATTAAGTTTGTTTCAGCAACAACTATATCTCTGATACAACCCATACTCCTAATACTATTTACCATTTTTTCTACATGTACAGCTTGAATCTCTCTATTCATTGGTAACAGATAAAATTTACTGTAGTCTTTTGTTATTTTCTGTTTTATATGTTTCATTTTTAAAGTTATTTATTTAATTCTGTTCTCTGAATACCCAAGTTCTATTGCTTCTTTGGGATGTTCTTCAATATATGTATGACATGTCCTACATACAGATAGCCAAGTGCTAACCACTAAATGATATTTACCACGCCCTTTCTTGTGATGAACATCTGTTGAACTACCAGTACAACAATGCAAAGCCGCTTGACACCTGGGTTGCTGCTCCATAAACTTACGTCTAAGTTTAGTATAAGCTTGATCAATGACCTGCATTTTCTTTGACTTTTGATTGATTGGTGTTTTCTTTAGTGGTTTAGCATCTAAGCTTTTACTTCTATACCAGCAATTTTTGCAATACCGGCTGCCTTTATCATTTTTCCAAATGAACTGCTCAGTATTGCAATTGTTACATAGTTTTTTTTTCTGTTGAATCACGCTTTAAGATGTTTTTGGTTATTATTAGGTATAAGAGTAAGAAAGTTTTTAGGTAACAAACCCTTTGACATAAATAACAATATAACATCCTCATAGTTGACACCCAATTCCTTAAATGATAAGGTGTTGTTGTAATCTTCTAAGTAATCATTAACAGAGACAGAAATTATTGCTTTCATAGAAGGACCTCTAAAGGTTTTCTCAAAATAAGCATTAACTCTTTTATTACAGATCATTTGTTTCCAAGCATTGATTTCTCTTTGCCCTCTTTTCCAGACCTTAGATATTCTTCTTTTTTTATCCCAGTGCAAATTTTCAACTTCAGCTTTATCATATACATTTAATCCATGTAACACCCTTTTAAATAAAAAGTGCTGATATGAATTTAATGAAGTATAAGTAAAGGTATTAATTATTGAGGTTGGATGTAACTGGTATTCTTCCAGTAATCCGTAATAGTGGTAGCGTTGAAATCTTTTTTGCAATGAAGATTTATTTTCATCTAGTTTTATTTGATTTATTTGTTCTTGAGATAGCATACATATAGTTTTTGTTTAGATAAGTGATTGGATAAGATATAAAATGAAAAAGGGAACCTTCACCTAAGTGTTAGTTCCCTCCTTGCATTCTTTAGAGTGATTTATATATGTTATAGATCAAAAGTTTCTTCTTCAAGAACTTCTTCTTCTACTTCATTGGTAGTTTCTTCTACTACTTCTTCATCTGAATCAAATCCAAATGCTTTAACAGGATCTACTGGTAAGGCAACTTTAGATTTATCAAGATTAAAAGCTGAAGCATTAGCTTCTTTAATAGCATCACCATTATTGTGAGCTACTAATACATCCTGTGAAGTTGCGTCAGCAACATAGAATGTTTTCCTATAAATAGGTTCTCCATCAACACAACAAATGATACCTGTATCACCTGCGTACTTTAAATCACGGTCTGGATCATTCTGACTGAATGATGTTAACTGTTCTTTAATTACAATTCTACCTGGTATTGTTTCCATAGATCCTAATCCTAGTGACTGAAGATCTTCTAACTTACCATGTAATAATGTGCTAATGTTTGACTTTTTAACCCAGCCGTTGTTACCAAATGTAACTCTGTCTTGTTGTAGTCTTACAAATCCATAATCAGAACTTGTACTTGATTGGCGGATAACATTTCCCATGTCATCAGCAATGATGTTTACTTTACTTTGCATAATTTTTGTTGTTAAATAATAAAATGATTGATGTGTCTATCTTTTAGACATCATCTTTGTGAAAATCAGGGTCCTCTCTTTTATCTAGTTCTTCAATTTCATCCAAAGCAGGCTCTCTTTCCTGATAATATTCATCAGAATCTTGGTCTATTTGATTTGAATTGAAGTACGTGTTGTAAAAGGGATTACCCACTTCTTTAGTATAGGCTGCACTTAAACCGTTGAGGTCTTTTATCTCTTCATCTGAAAAAGATAAATATTGCTCAACTGAGCATTCTACTATACGTCCATTAGGTAACTGAATTATCATTCTATTGCTAAGTAAATCTTAACAAATTTATAATAAATACAGTACTTAATTTGGTATACTGAACACTATTTAGTATGAGTGTAGAATTTAAAGAGCATATATATAGCTAATGGTCTTATTTAATTATTAGCTTTCTGCCCACTCTTTTGATATAATCCTTGTTTTTTAGTTCTTTTATCAATCTTTTGATTGTTCTCTGACTTACATTTAAGTCATTAGCTAATGTTGATATAGAAGGAAAACAAGATCTTTCTTTATTTGCATAACAAGCTAGTGCTGAATAAACAGCTTTTGCTTGCAAGGATAAATCTGGTGTTGTTATGATATCACGGCTAACAATACCAAACCTATAGTTTGATGACATGTTTAGACATTATCATTAATAGAGCAATACCATGATCTAATTCATTTTCAAGTTCCTTATCTTCAAAGTGATATTTAGAGTTCATAACTCTACCAAAAGGTTCTTTCTGTTTTAAGTCTTGCCAATGATAATATTCTTTCCTTAATAGTTCAATAGATACACGTGCCATAATTATAATTGATTAGTTTCTTCCTCTATCATTTCAAATAGATCTGTTTGAGCAGGTTTTTCTGTTTCATTAAAGTGAGGTATGTCTTCTTTACTTACTTTTTCTAATGAAAAGGTTTCCATCTTGTAATCATAAGGAGCTAATACTTTATCAAAGTAAAGTAAATCTACTTTCATCTGTTGGAAGTATGGATCAAACTCACTTGACCAAGAACCATCAGATGTAATTATACCATAGACAAATCCATCTTCTGTTGCTAAGCCATTATCTAAAAGTATATCCCATTCAAATTTATCACCTTCATGATATGATGGCGGTT
>JANZQE010000474.1:0-3064 GCA_038040705.1 Clostridium sp.
CAGTTGCACTTATGAGTAAAGAACAAAAAATAGAAGCTATTCAATTTCTTAATGATGCCGGTGCTTTCTTAATTACAAAAGCTGGCGATAAGACCGCGGAATTCTTCGGTATTTCAAAGTATTCCATATACAATTATGTAGATATTAAAAATAAACCTTAAAAAATGGAAACTTAAGATGGACAGGGTTAAATATTAGAGAATAAAAATAATCACTACCACTTAAAATAAATGGTAGTGATTATTTAATATATTCTTTTTAACACTTCTGTATTGACGCAGGTATCTGGTTTTTCACCTGCAAGTACCTTTATAATATTCCTAGCCGCGATTAATCCCATATTTGTTCTTGTTTCCATTGTAGCCGAAGCAATGTGCGGTACTATTACAACATTATACATATCTAAAAGTTCTGGTTCTATATCTGGCTCGTGTTCATATACGTCAAGTCCAGCTCCCCATATTTCACCAGACTTAAGGGCTTTAACTAATGCTTTTTCATCAACTACTGAGCCTCTAGATGTATTAACAATAACCGAAGTATTCTTCATTATAGAAAATTCTTTTTCCCCAATATAATGGGTGGTAGAAGGCAAAAGGGGCACATGTAGTGAAACAAAGTCTGATTCTTTTAAAAGCGTTTCTTTATCCACATATATAGCACCTAATTCATTTTCTATTTTTGGGTTTCTCCTTAGCCCAGTGTAAAGTACTTTCATATCAAAAGCCTTAGCTTTTTTTGCAAAGTTAAAACCAATTCTACCTGCGCCTACAAGTCCTAAGGTCTTTCCTGTAATATCCCGTCCAAGAAACATCATAGGATCCCAATCTTGAAACGCACCATTCCTTGTAAATTTATCTGCTGATACTATTCTTCTAGATACTGCCATAAGAAGCGTCCATGCAAGGTCTGCAGTAGCATCATCTAGCACTCCAGGTGTATTTGTAATTATGACGCCCATTTGGGTAGCAGAAGCTATATCAATGTTGTTGTACCCAACACCATAATTGGCAAATATCTTACATTTAATTCCAGCGGCTTCAAATACCTCTTTATCAATAATATCAGCTATTACACATAAAACCGCATCCGTATTTTTCACCTTTTCTAACAGCTCTTCTCTTAATAAAGCTCTATCTTGCGGATTGATTTCCACATCAAAATGCTCTTCCAAAAGTTCAATAGCCTCATCAGGTATTCTTCTTGTAATGTAAATTTTTTTCTTATCCATATATCTCCACCTCCTATGTTTCTATATATTGAAACTTAACTTCTAGTTATATATTTTATTTTCAAGTTCTAATATTAAATTTACTACTGTAGTAAATATATATATTAAGTTATGTTTATATTATACCCTATAAAATATTACCTAGAAAGATAATTTGTAAATTATACAAAATATTTTCTTGCAATAAAAGTAAATTTTTAACTTGTATAATTAATTTTCACTTTGCAAAACTTTCTTGCGGTTGTAAATATAAGTAAAAATAGCCGCTGATATGATAATCACTGTTCCTATAACACTTAAATAGTCAGGAAGTTCCGACCAAACAATAAATCCTATAATTGCAGAAAACACTATACTAGTATAGTCATAAATTGATACCTCTGCTGCTGGCGCATATTTATAAGCGTTAGTTAAACACAATTGTCCAATCCCAGCAAACAGCCCCACACAGATTAAGTATATAAATTGAATTATAGTAGGTTTTTGATAATTCATCATCATTAGTGGAAACATTACTATTATTGAAACAAAAGAAAAATAAAATACAATAGTTGAAGCCTTTTCTCTCTCTCTTAAAAATCGAATTAAAGTATAGGCAGCTCCCGCACACATAGCAGATATAAATCCTGAAAGTGAAGGTAGAACAGAAAGGTTAAATTGAGGTTTAATAATAAATAGTGCTCCGGTAAATACAATGATTAATACAGGTATTTGAATTTTAGAAAGCTTCTCCTTTAAAAAAAATGCAGCAAATAGCGTTACAAAAAACGGTGATATTTTATTTAACATACTCGCATCTGATAAAACTAAATTATTCAGTGCATAAAAACTTAATACCACGCCCATAAGTCCGAGTAGAGATCTAGAAAGTAAGTATTTCTGATTTTCCTTCTTTCCAAAGAAACTCGCCTTTTTATTTTTTATCATAACATATGCCATGATTAAACTTACTAAATTTCTATAGAATACTTTTTCAAAAAGTGGGATATCACCTGAAAGCTTTACCATGGCTCCCATTATTGAAAATGCTAAAGCCGATACTAACATAAGAGTAATTGCTTTGGGTTTATTGTCCATTCTTTACCACCTTTCGAATATAATTTCATTTCTATACTTGCCCACTTGTTTTATAATTTCCATTTTTCTTAAACAATACGTAACTTTTCTTGCCTTGAAAATAGTAATTTTAAGGCAAGCAGCTAAATTTTTATTTGTGAAGCACTCTGGTAGTCCCGTTGGTAAAAATGATAGAAAATCTTCTTTATCATTAAAAATAACCTTTTCTACTACTTGCACTAGTTTTCTATCTTTGATACTTATACCTTTACGTCTCCAGCTACCTTTTCCATCATTGCATCTTATTTCTTCTTCTTTAGTCATTAATATTTCCAGAGTGAAATTTTCTTCTGATATTAAATCAGGTATTCTGATTAACTCATCAAATAAATCTACTAGTTTCCCCTTTTTAGGAGATTTTCTTCTACTAACTAATTCATCTTCCCCTTTTATTGTTACTATATATTTTTCAATAGCTATAGGATGTACTAACCTAACCTTATTATACTTAATAAGGTCTCTTAGTTTGTTTCCAATTGCACTAAAATTTTTTGTCTGTATTTCTACTAATGAATCCTCTCTTACTAAGTCAATTATATACTTGTCTACTTTTACTTCTAACCTATCTCCTGGCACAGCATACCATTGCTTAATAGATGAATGCAACGACTTTTCATGCTTTATATTTATTCCCGTTTGCTCTAAAACATAGACTATATCTTCTGTTTCGCTCATTTTTTCTCCTCGCGTCTTAATTACGATTTAAGAATATATATA
>JANZQE010000475.1:0-2694 GCA_038040705.1 Clostridium sp.
GCCCTATGAGGACTACATAAAGGTAGAATACTACCCTCTTTATCTAGCCTCACTATTGTTTTAGCTTGTGTTATCTTGAGTGACCAATCGGCATTTCTCCTTGCCTTCATCATCCTTTCTACTCCCTCAGGTCCTATAATATCTTCAAATAACATTATAATGCTCCTATATATTGTTTTTTTAATTATAGAAATCACATAATCCATACCTGCTTTGCTTAACTTTGCGTAAGGTATTCTGCCTTATATAAAAATAACCGTTCAAAGTGTTATTTAACACCCTAAGCGATTATTTTTTATAACCTTTTTAAATTTCAACTTAACATCTATACCGTTAAGCAAAGATACAATAATTTTCTCGCCTTCAAAGCCGGCTATCTTATATATTTAATTTTTTGATCTCATAATACTCGCATAAGGATACTTTCTAACTCTCCGCACTCAATGTCATATCGTTCATACTCATCACTAATCCTTAACATAATCTGAGATATTCAAATTATATTTCTCTGCAAATCTAAGGAGTTCCTTTTCACTTGCACTGTCTACAGCCACAACAAGTGGCATAATTCCAGAGGTGCCTACCTTGTTTAACAAATCTTTTCTCAATTTCTTATAATCTATCTTATTCATCGTCACCCTCCTATTTATTCTTATTAATAGTTTTCTTTAACAGTAAAACGATATGATTTTCGTATTTTCTCTATTATTATGGTATTCATCACTTTTATTATTAATGCCTATATGTAATCGTAGAAACATATGTAAAATTATCTCATTAGCAACAGGTACATCATGGGGAACCATAGGAACCTTAACTTCCGCATTAATACCATGGAACACATGTGGCTTATATGACCAAGGCCGAAAAGAACATTGAAAAAAGTAAGAGTATGTAAATAAAAATACCCTTATATCAGAAAATATGATATTAGGGTATTTTTATAAGAATTTATTATTTGTTTATTTTTTTGAATATGTTACAAGTTACTTATAAAAATGACTGCCCATTTTCGGTATTTTCACATCCAAAATATTTAACTACTGTAGCTCCCACATCTGATAATGTTTCTCTCAGTCCTAAACAATTTGGTTTTAAATCTTTACCGTATAATAAAATAGGTACATATTCCCTAGTGTGATGGCTATGGCCTATAGTTGGGTCATTTCCATGATCCGCCATTACTACAAGTCTGTCATTCCCATCTAAAATCTCTATTATGTGTCCTATATATTCATCTGCAATTATAAGTTTTTCTACATATTTATCCGTGTTTTGCTCGTGACCTGCTATATCAGTTTCTTGAACATTAGTACAGATAAAACCTGATTTCATATCTTGAATTTCCTTTATTGTTAATTCCATAACTTCTTTTGTACTCACACAAGATATGCTTTTTCCATAATCATTTGCCACTATATCCGCGACTTTCCCAATCAAGCATACATTTATACCGTTTTTGCCTAAAATGGTTGGTGCTTGTACCTGCGCATTCACTCCATATCCCATGTGCATAACCTGGTATCCTTCATTATACACTCCAGACTTTGGAGCGTTTATTCCAATATACTTTCCATCTTTTTCTTCTACTGCGTCAAATATATTTTTAACACTTACGTTTTTCCCTCCAAAAGCTATTACTCTTGAAACCTTCACATTATCCCTAACTACCTGTCCAATCTTAAGAACTTCCTCATATGTTATTAAATCCAATGAAGAAGTTAGATTGTATACCTGACCTAAATCCGCTTCTATATTATCACCAATAGTAACGCATCCATTTACTAACAGGAATTTTGTATTATCACCAATATATTCAACTTTATATCTAGCCCTTATAAGTGCGGCATACACTTTATCAATAGATTTAGAAAAAGGCTCTATTAGTGGTAGCTTTGGTTTCGTTCCCATAATTTCTTGATGACCTAAAAATGTATCAGCGCCTTCATGCATTAGTGATGCTTTTCCATAAATAGCCTCACTACTTTTTTTCATAACGCCTGTTTCTTCTCCCAGGGCATTCATAAGCCCAATTTTCTCAAGGTTTGGAAGTCTTAAATTCGGGAACTTTTCTAATATATGCATGCAAGTATTTGCACCCACATCCTGAGGTCTCACATCTACTACATCTTTCATATACCCTATACCAAAACTGTCTAAAACAATTACAACGAATCTATTCATTAACTCATCTCCCTATTTGCCTACCTTGACTGTCATATATACCAACAATTTTGGGATTTCCATTTTGAATTCCCTTTACCACAGCTACATGGCTTCGTGTCACAAAAACCTGTGATCTACTTGCAAAAACAGCAGTATCGGAAACTTTAGCATTTCCCTTAAGCCCTAAATAATAGTCTATACTTTCCAAGGAAGGTGTCTCAAGTTCAAGTTTTTTTGCATTTTCTATATTGCTGCCTACAAGAGCACTCTTTGTATTAGATCTTCTGTAATATCCACCACCGTAACAGTAACAGGATTCATCTAAATTATGAGAGATTTCACTTACATATACTATAGAAGGTAACTCTACTTCATCTCGCAATATATGAAGGGGTGTTGTACCAGTAAGCCCATGTCCTGGTTCTCCATGAGTGCCACCTGAACTATATATTTTTTCAATAGTTGATGTACATGTAGCAGAAGGGGCGTTGATCTCCTCGAGTTTTAGGTGTAATTCTTTTTCAAGTG
>JANZQE010000476.1:0-3230 GCA_038040705.1 Clostridium sp.
GTTTAAAACAAATAGGGATTGCCTAAACTTAGTTAAAAAGTAAAAAGGCTATTTATAAGGGTTTGGAGGTTATCTAAACTTAATAAAAACTGCTCCTTGCGAATCTGAAGGTCGAGGGTTCGACTCTTGTCAGATGCACCATAGAAACATAGTAATTGTAACGGTTACTTCCTATGGGTATATTTAGAGAATGGAGCTCCATAATTTTCTCTAATAAGCCAATATAATTTTATACATCTTAAGGCATTACGAATAGCGATCAAATTAAAATTTTGGCAAGGTATAAATAAATTTAATCTAGTTGTTGCAAATATTGTTGCAAATTAATAAAAAAGACTGTATCACATAGCTCTTAAACTAAGTGATACAGTCATTCTTTAAAACATATGGTGCCGAAGGCGGGAATCGAACCCGCACGGTATTGCTACCACTGGATTTTGAGTCCAATATCCTATAAGTATGTAGTATGATTCTTATTAAGGGATAATTGGAGTAGGTCTTTCTCAATTTGTAGTTGACCTGTAGTTTAGTTGAAGGACAATTTTTTATTAGCCAGTGTATAAAATATTGTCCTGTAGATTACTCTATAGATATAGTATTATAAATATGTACAATAGATTTAACAAAATTTCTAGAAGAGGTGATTTAATTGGTTGATGTAGCACTTCTTGGATGTGGAGGTGGAATGCCTATTCCTGAAAGATATCTATCCTCACTTCTCATAAACTATAATGGGAGAAAGATACTAATTGACTGCGGTGAAGGTACCCAGGTATCCATGAAAATACTTGGCTGGGGATTTAAATCCATAGATGTGATTTGTATTACGCATGGACATGCGGATCATATTGTAGGACTTCCAGGTATTCTATTAACCATTGGTAACAGTGGTAGAACTAAACCAATTACCATTATTGGGCCGGAAGGTATTACAGATATTGTGAAGGGTTTAATGGTTGTAGCACCTTACCTTCCTTATGACATAAATATCTTAGAAAATCCAGAGGCAACAGTGGGAATATTATCTTCAATGAATTGTACTAATTCTTCAGTAGAAAAATTTCATGATCTTGTAATCTCAACAATGGAACTTGAGCACTCAGCTAAATGTTTGGGATATAGCTTTTATTTTAGAAGAAAACCAAAGTTTGAGGTAGATAGCGCGGTTGCAAATGAAATACCAAAGAAATTTTGGAACAGACTTCAAAAGAATAAGATTGTAATTAATCAAGATAAAACATATTTGCCAAGTATGGTTCTGGGAAAAGAGAGAATGGGAATAAAGCTTAGTTTTGTAACTGATACAAGACCAATTCCTAAAATAGCGACTTTTATTAAAGGAAGCGACTTGCTTATTTGCGAGGGTACCTATGGAAATGATAATGATATTGAAAAAGCTATAAAGAATAAGCATATGACCTTTAGAGAGGCAGCGCAGCTTGCTTTGAACGGGGGAGCGCAAGAACTCCTATTAACGCATTTTAGTCCTTCAATGCACATCCCATGCGAGTTTAAAGATAACGCAATGGATGTTTTTAAAAATACTATTATTGGCTTCGATAGACTTATAAAAACAATGTCTTTTAGAGACTAGAAGAAATAAAAGAAGTAGTATATTATATATAGAGTAAACAAAAAAATGTTTAGAATGGGGGTGCGAAAATGCTTAATAAAGAAGTTAAAGACAATCTTTTAAGGGAAGGAATCCACGCGGATGCTATAAAATCCTTAGATGAAAAAGGTAAGTGTCTATTCGATATAAATAGCACAAGGGATGTGTGTTTTGAACTTATTGATATGGGAGTTAAGTTTAGTTGTGAACAGAGTATTTTAGATCATGGATTGTATTTGATAAAAATTTTAAATTAGCTGTTGCTAATTTAAAATTTCTTAAAAGTATAAATCATCTATCAACATTTACCCCTTCAATTTCTAATAATAATTTTTGTGTAGGTGTTCTATTACCTGCAAACCCTACTAATTTACCACTTTTACCAATAACTCTATGGCAGGGGATAATTATAGGCAAATTATTAAATTTATTAGCTTGACCTACTGCTCTTATAGATTTAGGATTTCCTATAGCTTCTGCAATTTGCAAATAACACCGAACTTCACCATAAGGTATATCCCTAAGAGCTTTCCAAACTTTTTTTCTGAATTCCGTACCATCAATAGATAAAGATATATCAAAATACTTCCTTTTACCTTTAAAATAATCTTCTAGCTGAGATATGATTTCTTTACATAATTCTTTATCTTTGGGTATAGGGTCATATTTCTTCTTGTACTCTATCCAATCTTCTTCGAAAAGCTCAACTTTTTTAACTCCAATTTCATCCACAACTACATGGATAAACCCTATAGGGGAATTAAAGCTATCATATCCTATTTTCACAAAATTCCTCCTCATATTCCAAGTGAATATTCTTTATTATATATATTTAATTATAAATATAAAGGCTTACAGTTGTCAATTTTTTTGAATAAGTGTTTTATTTTTCGTGTAAACATGATAAAATGAGAACAAACGTTTGGGAGGTGACAAGAATGGATGTAGCGAAAAAACTTGAAATATTATCAGATGCTGCTAAGTATGATGCTTCTTGCTCATCTAGTGGGTCTAATAGAGTGAATACAGTAGGTGGTATTGGTAATGCAGCAGCAACTGGAATTTGCCATTCATGGTCACAAGATGGAAGGTGTATTTCACTTCTTAAAATTTTGTACACCAATAAATGCATCTACGATTGTAAATATTGCATTAATAGATCTAGCAATGAGGTGGAGAGAACAGCCTTCACCCCTAAAGAGGTAGTAGATTTAACTATGAATTTCTATAGGAGAAATTATATTGAAGGATTATTCTTAAGCTCAGGTGTAGAGAAGAGCCCAGATTATACTATGGAGAATTTAGTTAGAATTTTAAAGGATTTGAGACTTATTCATAAATTTAATGGTTATATTCATGTAAAAGCTATTCCGGGAGCTGATCCGAAATTTATATATGAGGCGGGACTCTATGCAGATAGAATGAGCGTAAATATAGAGTTACCCTCAGAAAAAAGCTTACTGCTATTAGCACCTCAAAAAACTAAAGAGGCTATATTAAAACCAATGGGACTTATTAAACATAGTATAAGAGAGTCCACTGAATATAAGAAAAAGGGCTTTAAAGTACCGAGTTTTACACCTGGTGGGCAAAGTACACAGATAATGGTTGGTGCAAC
>JANZQE010000477.1:0-2541 GCA_038040705.1 Clostridium sp.
CCGTATTTGAATATTGAATTATAATAAAGTAAATATACTAGTGGAATTTGTGTTTTTTCTCTTATTTTACTAACTTTTTCCATAATTAAACTAATTTTCGTACCACCTGCTAAGGCTCTTGTAGAAGAAGCTTGTATTACAGGACCATCCGCCATAGGGTCAGAATAAGGAATTCCAATTTCTATTATATCCGCTCCAGCTTTTTCAAGTGCTAAAGTTAATTCTAAAGTGGTACCTAAATCTGGATCTCCAGCAGTTAAAAACGGTATAAACGCTTTTTTATTTATATCCTTAAGATAATTAAATTTGCGGACTATTCTATTCATAGTTTCACCCCCATTAATTCTGCAACAGTATTTATATCCTTGTCTCCTCGTCCTGAAAGATTAATAATTATTATTTTATCCTTGGGCAACTCTTTCGCGAATTTCATAACATAAGCAACTGCATGAGCACTTTCTATGGCAGGGATTATCCCCTCTACTTTTGAAAGCTCCATAAAGGCATTAATAGCCTCATCATCTGTGGCCGAGACATATTGCGCCCTGTTAATGTCATGTAAATGTGAATGTTCCGGCCCTACCCCAGGGTAATCTAGTCCTGCTGATATTGAATATACAGGCATTATTTGACCGTCCGCGTCTTGAAGCACATAAGTCTTCATTCCGTGAATTATACCTATATTGCCTTTAGATATCGTTGCAGCATGCTGATCGGTATTGAGTCCTTTTCCTGCGGCCTCAACTCCAATAAGTTTTACATCACTATCATTAATGAAAGGATAAAATATACCCATGGCATTGCTTCCACCACCAATGCAAGCTACAATATAATCTGGTAGTCTATTTTCTTTGCACAATATTTGCCTTCTTGCCTCGTCTCCAATAACCCTTTGAAAATCTCTTACCATAGTTGGGTACGGGTGCAATCCTACCGTAGACCCTATAACATAAAAAGTATCCTCCACATTTGCAACCCAATTTTTCATAGCTTCATTAACGGCATCTTTTAAAGTACCGGTACCTGTGGTAACAGAAGTAACCTTTGCTCCAAGTATTTTCATTTTGAAAACATTTAAAGACTGTCTTTGTATATCTTCCTCCCCCATAAACACCTCACAGGGGAGCCCAAACATAGCAGATACTGTGGCTGTTGCAACCCCATGTTGACCTGCTCCGGTTTCTGCTATTATTTTTTTCTTTCCCATTCTTATCGCTAGTAGTATCTGACCTAGAGCATTATTAATTTTATGAGCCCCCGTATGGTTTAAATCCTCTCTTTTTAAATATATCTTTGCTCCTCCTAATTTCTTTGTAAGATGCTCTGCATAGTATAGTGGTGTTTCTCTTCCCGAATAGTCCTTTAGGTAATATCTATATTTCTCCATAAACTCCGGATCTGAAATCGCCCTTTCATATTCCTCATCAAGTTCTATAACTGCACTCATTACTGTTTCTGGAGCATACTGTCCTCCGAATTTTCCAAATTTACCTTTCATGTAATTCCCTCACCTTTCCAACAAATTTTTTCATCTTTTCATAATCCTTAAATCCATGTGTTTCTACACCGCTGGATACATCCACCCCGTAGGTGTAAGCTGTTTTATTCCTTGTGCTACATTTTCGCTAGTTAATCCACCAGCTAGCATTACCTGTCCACCTTTAACCTTTTGTTGTAGCAGTTCCCAATTAAATATTTCTCCAGAACCTGAAATACTATTATCCAAAAGAAATTTCTCACATTTGTAATCTCTAAGTTCATAAATACTTTTGGAACTAATAATTTTAATGGCTTTCCAAATCTCAAATCCCCTAAACTTATTAATATATTCCTGAGTTTCATGACCATGAAACTGAAGAACCTCAAGCTTTAAGTTTTCTGCAATCTCTATGACTTTTAGGGGATCCTCATCCACAAAAACTCCTACCTTTTTTATGTCTACACTTAATTTTTGTATTAAACTAAATGCCTCCTCCATATTCACTCTTCTTTTACTTCTAGCAAAGACGAAGCCTGCATATTCTACCTTGAGCTCATTTAAACATTCTATATCTTGATGCCTTCTAATTCCACAAATCTTAATTTTAGTCATGGCAGGCTCCTTGATATGCTCCTACGCTGTCTGGATTTCTCATAAAAGATTCTCCAATAAGCACAGCATCAGCTCCAATTGACCTTAAATACACAAGATCATCAATAGAACTTATGCCACTTTCAGATACCACAATCTTGTCTTTTGGTATATACTTCATTAATTTTTCTGTAGTATGAATATCAACATTAAAATTGTTTAAATTTCTATTGTTTATTCCAATTATTTCTGATCCACATTCTAACGCAAGCTCTACTTCAGCTCTATTATGTACCTCTACCAAGCAATGAAGACCCAGGGACGTTGCAAGTTCATAATATGACTTTAGTTTTTCCTTAAGAATTGCAGCTATTAACAAAATAGCATCTGAATAAAGTTCAATAGATTGATAAATTTGATACTTATCTACAATAAAATCTTTTCGCAATATAGGTCTAGTAGAATTATCT
>JANZQE010000478.1:0-7531 GCA_038040705.1 Clostridium sp.
TAAATAATTCATCTATATTTTTACTTTCATTAACAAAGTAAGGAGAATGTAATATATCCTTAATATTTACATTTTCAAAACCATTTGTCCTAGCCTCTATCATAAAATCTTTCATGTGAAGTATTCCGATGATATTATCAACATCACCCTCATATACTGGAACCCTAGAATGATTTTGCTCTAATAGATCATCTAAGAACTCTGTAACAGGGCCATTTATGTCAATCAAAAACACTTCGGTTCTTGGAGTCATTACTTCTTCTGCTGATTTGTCATCAAATTCTATAATATTATTTATCATCTTCTTTGCAGCTTCGTTTATAGCTCCACATTCTTGTCCGACTGCTATAATTGATTTTAATTCATCTTTTGATAGCTCTTCCTCTATTTTTTTACTATTAAAACCAGCTATCTTAACTAAAGTATTAGTAGACACCGAAATTAACCATACAAAAGGAACAACCAGTTTTGATATACACAGAATAGGTACTACTGTAAACATGGCAATAGCTTCTGAGTTTTGCTGTGCTATGTGCCTTGGAAACGAATTACCAAACACAATCATTATATAAGTTAATCCAATAGTTATGCTAGCCAATGCAATTTGATTACTATAAGGTACATGCAAATTGTTTAGATACATAGCGAAATTATTTGATATACCAGTAGCTGCAGATGCACTAGATAGAAATCCAGCAATCATGAGTCCAATTTGAATAGTAGGTAAAAACTTTGCCGGCTCTTCAATAAATTTCACTAAAAGCTGTGCTTTTCTATTGCCCTCTTCAGCAAGTTTCTTAATTTTATTTTTGTTTAATGATACTATTGCCATTTCCGTTGATGCAAAAAATGCACTTACCAATGTTAAAATACCAATTAGTATAAATTGCGCCATTATATTGTTAAGCGCGGGGTCAGGGTCTGAATTCATTAAAAATTCCTCCTCTTAAATAAAAATCTTCATACTATAATAATAACACAAAAACTGATTGTTTTAAAATAATATGAAAATTATTATTAATTTGTGGTTGTACTCTGAGAAATTTTCATAGCATCCTGAAGCTTTTGATTTATTGTATCAGCTTGCAACTGAGTGATTACTTTGCTAGTAACTAATTCACTTAAACTATCATTTTTAGGTTTTGATCTATCTGGTTGTGTTGCATCATTTGGATTTTGTTCATCAACAGATCCTGAGTCAGTTGGTTTTTGTCCATCAACAGGTCGTGAGCCACCACCTGCTCCACCACCTTGCCTATTTTCTGTAGCGGCTAAAAGAACCTCGTCAGATTGTGCTTGCGTTATAGTTTTTTCTGTAACTAATTCATTAAGCACAGCTGAATAAGCCGTTGTCATTACTGCTGGATCTTGTTTAATTCGCCCAGATCTTTCACTATTAGAAATAACCTGGTTAGATTTATTGAAAAATTTAGTATATCCTGCATAACCACCAACAGCAATTACAATTACAACGATACCTATTATTATTGCTTTATTCCTTTTACTTTTCATTATTTACCTCCAGTATTCTTATTCGAATCTTAATGCCGCTATTGGATTCAATTTTGATGCTTTATTCGCAGGATAAATTCCGAAAATTAGTCCTACAAGGACTGAGAATGCGAAAGCACCAATTACTATATTGCTAGAAATAATAATAGATGTTGCAAAGAATGTTTTGCCAATATAGGCCCCGGCATATCCGAAGAGTACTCCTAAAAGCCCTCCAACACCACTTACAATTGCCGCCTCAATTAAAAATTGTGCAAGTATGGCTCTTCTTTTAGCTCCAATTGCTTTTCTTGTTCCTATTTCCTTAGTTCTTTCAATAACGGAAACAAGCATTATGTTCATAATTCCAATTCCACCAACTAAAAGGGATATTGCTGCAACTCCACTTAACATATTACTCAAACTTTTAGTAGTGGAAGTAGCAGTTTCAAGTAAACTTGTCTGACTTAGTACCCTATAATAAGTATCTGTAGTAGTACTAATGGCTAAATTATTAATGCCATACTTTTTATTTAAGAACATTTTAATATATGACATGGCTGTATCTATTTTTTCTTGGCTTTCAGCTTCAATATAATAAGTGTTTATAGTAGATTTTTTAAGTATCCTTTGTGCGGTTGATATTGGAAGTATTATTTTGTCATCACTACTGCCAGTAGTTGATGTTCCAGCAGATTTTAGAACACCTACAATTTTAAACTGAATTCCGTTAACATACATTGTCTGTGAAACAACATTTGTAGTACCAAAAATATTGTTTGCAGTTTCAGTTCCGATTACAAGTACATTATATCTATTTTCAACATCTCTATCAGTTATAAACCTACCAGAACTTAGGCTATAACTTTTTATTTCCGCGTAACTTGCGTTTGATGCTTCTATTGATGTAGTGCTAGATTTACTTCCAGCTTTTACATTCACATTTTCTGATGAAATTTGTGGTGCTACTAATTTTATACCTGGTTTAGCTTCAATTTCTTTTAAGTCTTCAGCATCAATGGTAGCAGTTTTTTTAAGAGAAACTGTTATAAGATTGGTTCCTAAACTGCTTATTTGATCACTAATCTCCTTTTCTGCACCTTGACCCATTCCCACAAGAATAATTACGGAGGATATACCGATAATGATTCCAAGCATTGTAAGAAATGATCGTATTTTGTTCGTCCACACTGAATAAAATGCTATTTTTAATAATTGTGATATTCTCATGCTATCACCTCTTTGTAATTCATTTCATCAGAAGTTATGAGGCCGTCTCTAACTGTGATTATTCGTTTTGCATGGGAAGCTATGTCTCTATCATGAGTAATCATTACAATTGTATTCCCTTCATTATTTAAATCATCTAGCATTTTAAGCACTTCATCTCCAGATTTACTGTCAAGTGCACCAGTTGGTTCATCTGCTAATATGATTTGTGGATTTGTAACTAGAGCCCTAGAAATTGCAACCCTCTGCATTTGTCCACCGGATAATTCTGTTGGTTTGTGTTTTATATGGGTGCCAAGCCCTACAATCTCTAATTGTTTTCTTGCTTTTTCTTTTGCTTCTTTATGAGTATATCCCAAATATAAAAGTGGCAATAATACATTATCCAATATACTAAGTTTTGAAATCAAATTGTAATTTTGAAAAATAAAACCTATTTTTTTATTTCTTATTTCAGCAAGTTTATTGTCACTGCAATTTGTGTCTACGCCATCTAAGAAATATTCTCCCGCTGAGGCATTATCAAGGCACCCAATGATGTTCATAAGCGTAGATTTGCCTGCACCTGAGGGTCCAACAATTGCAACGTATTCACCTTTAGCTATTGTCAAATTTACATTTTCGATAGCTTTGAAATTACTATTTCCCATTTTATATATTTTTTCTATATTGGTCATCATAATCAAGTAATCATTATTTGATATTTCTGGCATACATTACCTCCTTGTATTGAAAACTATATTATTTAGCAGTTTTATCGCTTGCTTTACCACCGCCACTTTGATTTTGACCACCAGTTGGTCTTTCGCCACCGCCTGACTTTTGAAAGCCTCCCATACCACCTTGAGTAGTAGTGCTACTGCTACTTGAAGCTAACTGAACTAATACCGCTTGTCCCGATGTAACTCCTTTTGTAACTTCAATATAGTCCTCGGTTTCAATGCCTGTTGTAATTTCTACTAATTTACTATCAGATTCTGCTAAAGCAGTGCTATTCTTTTGTTCACTATTTGTATTTGCAGTATCTTGGACTCTTACAAATTTTTTATCGTTACTCTCAATTAAAGCTTCTGAGGGTATTACGATTGCGTTGTCATTACTTTGTATTGCAATTATTACATTTGCATTCATGCCAAGTCTTATTCCGGTTGGTTCACTAACACTTACAACAACATCGTATGTTGTTGTATTGTCCGTCGTAGCACCTGTTTGTGATACTAACTCAACAGTTCCAGTGTAAGTTTTATCAGGTAATGCATCGAATTTAATAGTGGCTTCCTGTCCAATGTTAACAGATGAAATATCTAACTCATCCACGGCTACATTAACTTTCATTGAACTCATATCTGATACAGTAAGTGAAGACTCACTACCTTGCGTCGTGTTTCCGTTAGCAATACTCATAGCTGTTATAAGCCCACCTATAGGAGAAGTTATAGTCATAGCAGCAACTGCATCATTCGCGTCTGAAAGCTCAGCAGTAGCATCCGTGATAGAATAATTATCATCGGATATTTTACTTGTAGCATCAGTTATTGATTTTTGGTCATTTGATATTTTAGTAGTAGCATCGCTTATTGCTTTTTCATCAACTGATATTTTGCTTGCAGCATCACTTATGGATTTATCATCACTTATGGATTTATCATCAGATGCTACGACAACTGAGACAGCTTTAGCGGCAATTTCATCAGTTGCAAGTTGCGCCTTTGCTGCATTAAGAGCATTTTGATCCGTTACGAGTTGCGCTTTTGCTGCAGTAAGATCACTTTTATCATTTGTAAGTTGTGTTTTTGCTTTTGTCAAATTTCTTGTTGCAGTGGTTGCTGTTTTTGTAATATCAGAACTTGAGGAAACAAAAAGTTTTTGCTCTGCGGTTACCGTATCGCCAACTTTAACAGTTAACCCTGATATAGTACTATTATTAGTGGATGACAGCGTGGAAGTTATACCAGCATAAGCTGCTCCTGTACCTTGAATAGTTTTTGCTATACTCATAGTTTTAACATTTGAGGAATAAAATGTTGTGGCCATAACTGTTGTAGTTTTGTTGAATATTTTATTGTATCCTACGTAACTACCAGTTCCAATTACAATCACAACTATACCCATTATTATTGCTTTAATCATTTTACTTTTCATTATTTACCCCCTGTAAATGTAATGTTAATATTGCTCACTTTGATTTTATAATATTTAACATAATATAAATTATATGTTGCAATTGTAGCATCAGTATCAAAATATTATGTGAACTTTATGTGAGAGTAGAAAGCAAAAGGCAACCAACATATTTAGCTGATTGCCTTTTAAAACTTTAAACACGATATTTAATTAAAAAAGAAACACCATTATCTCTGTTTATAGCATCTATTTCTCCATTATAAAATTTTATAATTTTCTTGCTAATAGCAAGACCAAGACCAAAATTCCCAGTTTTATCTTTATAGAAATTATCAAAGATATTAGAAAGATGTTCCTTCGGAATGTTAGGGCCATCATTATATATATCTATTAAAGCAAAATCCCCTTCGTTTTTTAGGGTTACGCAAATTTTTCCATTAGTATATCGAAGGCTATTATCTAATATGTTTTCAATTGAAACCTGTATTTTATCTACGTTTCCTATTATAATCGCCTGTTCAATAGATATATCCCAATCAACATTACTATTAATTACTTTAAATCTATTTATGATATGAAAGAGTAAGCGATGTAAATTAATTTCAATATCCTCACTGTTATTTTCTAAAACATAATCAAGTGTATTTAAATATAGCATTTGCTTAACTTTTCTTTCGAGACTTAAAGCCTCATCTCTTATTATCTCAGCGTTTTTCTCGACTGATTCAACATACACACCATCAATAATAGCAGCAGCATGACTCATAATTACCATAATAGGTGTTTTTAAATCATGGGATATACTTTGCAAAAACATTTTTTCTTCGTCATCTGCACGCTTTAGTTCCTTTTGCATCATATTCATTGAGTTTGCAAGGATACCGATTTCGTCTTCATTTTTAACTTTAATAGGTTCCTTCCAGTCTTTATTGGCTATTCTAACAGTATAATTTTCAAGTTCCTTAAGGGGTTTAGAGATAGAATTTGCAACGAGCTTAGCAGTCAAAAACCCAATGCCTATAAATATAAGTCCTATAATTAGCATGATATATAGTAAACTATTATCTTGTAATTCTGGCATATAAGTTATTAAATACGAATTCCCAGTATCGCCATATTCAACTGAACTTATTATAAAGATAAAATCCCTGTTTTTGTATGACTCTTTAAATTGTTTTTCAACAAGAGTACCTGGTGTGATGAAACTTGACATCCATAATTTTATATCATTAACATTAAAATTAAATGGTGAATTAGTATCATTTGATGGTAATCCGCGCTTTTTATTTATATTTATAATTTCAGCTTTATTATTTCTATCTATATTTACAATATAATGATCGCTACCTCTTAAATTTTTGAGCTCGTCAAATCTATTGGGCTCTGTAAATTTTTCTGCTTTTATTAAAATATCATGAGATACTTTTAAGTCTTCAGCTTTAGCTTTTTCATTTATGGTTCTAAAAGCAACTAGATAGAAAAATGAAATGCTAAAAATTATTATAAGTATTATGATTGTGAAAGTAGTCCATATTCTCATAGTTAATGATTTGAATTTAAATTTTACTTTCTTCATAATTTATACACCAGTTTATATCCATATCCATATACAGTCTCAATGGTGAATTTCTCTACTTTTTTCCTTATTCTCCTTATGGTGTCATCAACAACTCTATCTGAACCGAAGTAATTATCACCCCATACAATATCTAATATTTGCTCTCTTGAGACTAAATTATTTTTGTTTTCAACAAAATAATAAAGTAGCTCAAATTCTTTATTAGTCAGTATAACCTCTACCGTCCCTTGGAAAACCGTTCTTTGTTTCTTGCTAATGCTATATCCACCTAAATTTAAGTCAGCATCCACTTTACTTAAATTTTCATTATCAGTTCCAGAAATTCTTTCTAAAAGCTTATTTGTCCTAATAATAAGTTCGCGCGGTAGAAATGGCTTAGATAAATAATCGTCGCTGCCTAGCTCTAAACCCACCACACGATCAAGTTCTTCATTTCTGGCAGACATAAAGATAACAGGTGTATTTTTATTGTTAGCTTTAATATCTTTTATAATTTGATACCCATCAATATCTGGAAGCATTATGTCTAGTATCCAAAGATCAGGCATATCTTTAATTCTCGCTATTGCAGAATTACCATTTACGAAGGTAGTTACTTCATATCCTTCACGTTGCAAATACTTTTCCAGCAAAAGATTTAAACTTATTTCATCTTCAACAAGGTATATCTTCTTTGACAACAGCATCACCCCTACGCATTAAGCACTAAGTTCTATATTTTTAAAAAATTAAACCTATTAAATAAATATAGACTTATTATCTTATATTCTATCATATAATTTCCAAAACATTTCGGAAAAATTGTGTGAAGAATATGTGACTTATTGGCTGAAGCCACGAGAGTGCGGTAGAGCTCTTGGAGTGTTATAATTTAATTGAACTTATAAGATATTCATACCCCTCATCCTCCATTTTATCCATTGGTATAAATCTTATAGCAGCACTATTAATACAATATCTATTGCCACCCTTATCTTTAGGACCATCATCAAATACATGCCCTAAATGTATGTCTCCACTTCTGCTTCTAACCTCAGTTCTAATCATATTAAATTTCTTATCCTCTGTAAGTTTAACTACATCAGGCACAATAGGTTTAGTAAAGCT
>JANZQE010000479.1:0-4383 GCA_038040705.1 Clostridium sp.
TATGCAGCAGACACCGAACTCTAATAGGCTTCATATAGCTATTTTTGGGAAAAGAAATGTTGGGAAATCTAGTTTAATAAATGCTCTTACGGCGCAGGAGGCTGCTTTAGTATCGGATGTTGCGGGGACTACTACAGATCCTGTATACAAAGCTATGGAGCTACTTCCTATAGGACCAGTAGTTATAATTGATACTGCGGGACTTGATGACACAGGCGAAATTGGGGAGCTTAGAATAAAGAAGACTAAAGAAGTTATGGATAAGACGGATTTAGCAATTTTAGTTATTGATGGTAGTGATGGAGATTTATCATTTGAAAGTGAATGGTTCGCGGAGCTAAAGGAAAGGAAAATACCTGTAGTTGGAGTAGTTAATAAGATTGATAAGGGTGACATGGAGTTAGAGCTAATTAAGCAAGTGATAAATATAGATTTTGTGAAGGTTAGCGCTAAGGATAATGTAAATATTTACGAACTTAAAAAAGCCATTATGGACATGGCACCAGAGGATTTCGAAAAAAGTACAATTGTTGGGGACCTAGTAAAACCAAAGGCAAGGGTAATAGTGGTAGCACCACAAGATATACAAGCACCAAAAGGGAGACTTATACTTCCACAGGTTCAAATAATACGAGATCTTCTTGATAATGATGCAATGGCATTAGTTGTAAAGGACAGTGAGCTACAGGATGTTTTGGATTCACTTGTGGATAAACCAGATTTAGTTATAACAGATTCGCAAATATTTAAGAAAGTCAATTCTATTATACCAAAGGATATTCCACTTACCTCCTTTTCTATACTTATGGCTAGGTATAAGGGCGATTTACATAGCTTAGTTAAAGGTGCAAGAGCTATAGATACGCTTAAACCAGGAGATAAGGTGCTAATCGCAGAGGCTTGTACCCATCATCCTTTAGAAGGAGATATAGGACGCGTTAAGCTTCCTATATGGCTCCAAGAAAAAGTGGGGGGGAAACTAGACGTAACAGTATGCACTGGAAGCAGTTTTCCAGAGAATTTAAGTGAATATAAACTTATAGTTCATTGTGGAGCCTGTATGTTTAATAGACAGCAGTTAATGTCAAGAATAAAAAAGGCTAATATGGAAGAGCTACCTATTACAAATTTCGGTATAGCCATAGCTCATATAAATGGTATATTAGATAGAGTACTCAGTGCTTTTAAAGAGTATGATATAAAATAAACTTAGAGGTAATTAACTAGAAGGGATGATAATAATGATAACTATTAGTATTTGCGTTGGCAGTGCTTGTCATTTAAAAGGATCTTATAAAGTAATAGAAGCTTTACAAAGGCTAATAAAGGAAAATAACGCTTCTAATATGGTGGAAATTAAAGGTGCATTCTGTATAGGCAGATGCACAGAGGCAGTTTCAGTAACTGTGGATGATGATAAATTTTTCTCGTTAAATGAAAATAATGTAGACTCGTTCTTTTATGAAACTATAATGAGTGGTAATTCCAATGAGTAATATAAATTTTTCTAAAGCAGATTGCACAAGTTGTTATAAATGTCTTCGTTCATGCCCGGTAAAGGCAATAAGATTTGAAAATGACCAAGCTATGATAGATGAAGAAAGATGTATAGAATGTGGACATTGTCTTACTATATGTCCTCAAAACGCTAGAGAAATTAAGAGTGATGTTGATGTAGTTAAAAATGCAATACACTCAGGTAAAAAAGTAATAGTAAGCTTAGCACCTTCCTTTGCTGGATTTTTTGATTTGCAGCAAGGAATCCTGGTATCTGCCCTTAAGAAGTTAGGGTTTAGTATAATAGAAGAAACAGCAGTAGGGGCAGAAGTAGTGTCTGAATTATATAATGATTATATTACAAATAATAATCAAAATGTTTATATAACAACGGCGTGTCCCTCAGCTAACTATTTGGTAACAAAATATTTTAAAGAACTTATTCCACACCTTATACCTAGAGTATCTCCTATGATAGCCCACTGCAAATTACTAAAAAATAAATTTGGCGAGGATAGCTTTATTGTTTTTATAGGACCTTGCCTTGCAAAAAAATCTGAGTTTGATAGTTATTTAGAAGAAAATATAATTAATGCTGTATTAACTTTTGATGAAATAAATTCTTGGATTATTGACTGTGGTATAAAAATGGAAGAATTAGAAGAAGAAGACTTCAATACTTCGCCTTATAGTAAGGGTCAAGGATTTCCTATAGGCGGAGGTATTATTGAGGCAATGGGAGAGCGATTAAAAGAAAGTAAGCTTAGTGTTATGTCAGTAAGTGGTATGGAAGAGTGTATAGAAGTATTTGATAGCATTAAAAGTGGTGACTTAAATAATATTTTAATTGAAGTTAGCACCTGCAAAGGAAGTTGCATTGGTGGACCGGTAATGGTCAAAAACGGTGAAAATTATTATGCTAAATTAAATAAGGTTAAAAATTATATAAACAGTCGCAAAAATTATAATAATCCATTAAATACAGATATTCCAGGGGATATGAGTTTTAATAGGGAATTTAGTGAAAAACCTATTAAAAGAGTTATAGCCACAGAAGAAGAAATCATAACTATTATGAAAGCAATGGGAAAATTTGAACTTAAAGATGAACTGAATTGTGGTGTATGTGGATATGACACTTGCAGAATAAAAGCTCAAGCCGTATTTGAAGGTATGGCAGAAACAAATATGTGTCTTCATTATATGAGAAGCAAAGCAGAAAGTCTTTCCAATGAAATTGTGGAAAATACGGCTAGTATTCTAATTCTTTTAGATGGGGAAATGAACGTGAGAGAAATAAACCCTGCGGCCAAGGCTATATTTAAAATACAAGCTGAAAATATTATAGGAAAACCTATATCTCTACTAATAGATGATGAGAATTTTAAAGAGGTAAGAGAAACTGGAGAAAATATAATAGGTAAAAAAGTTGCTTATCCAAAGTATGGAGTAGTTTTTATCGCAAATATTGTATATCTGTCTAAGCAAGACATGGTACTTGTAAGTATGATTAATATTATGGTGGAAGAGAAAAATAAAAAGGAACTAAAGAAGGTTAAAGAAAATACTCTAAATGCTGCTCAAGAGGTTATTAATAAGCAAATGAGAGTTGCTCAAGAAATAGCAAGTCTACTTGGCGAAACAACTGCAGAAACGAAGATCATTTTAACTAAACTTAAAAAAATAGTAGCAGGAGAAGATGGTGAGTAAAATGGGTTTATTTATTGATGTGTCATATGATAACCTTATAAAAAAAGATGAGGAACTCTGCGGTGATAGGGTAGATATAATAAGACTCAAAGATAGCACAATTATAGTCCTTGCAGATGGCTTAGGTAGCGGTGTAAAAGCTAACATACTAGCTTCACTAACAGCTAAAATAGCTAGTACTATGCTTAAAGAAGGAGCCGATATCTATGAAACAGTAGATACTATAGTAAATACCCTACCTGTATGCAGGGTTAGGAATATTGCCTATTGTACCTTTACACTCATAAAAGTTTATAATGATGGGAGGGCATATATTGCAGAATATGATAATCCACCTTTCTTTTTAATTAGAGGCAATAAGGGGATTAAAATAGATAAGAAAGAAAGTATAATTAATGAAAAAAAAGTATATGAAAGTAAGTTCACAATGCGAGAGGGCGATGTGCTTACAGTGGTAAGCGATGGATGTATTCATGCAGGTATTGGGAATATATTGAATTTGGGGTGGAATTGGGATAATGTACAAAACTATTTGGTTAGGAATATACAATGTAGGCGAAGTGCAAAAAACATTGCAAAGGATTTAATTCAGGTTTGTTGGGATTTGTATGGAGGGAAACCTGGGGATGATACAACAGCTTTATGAAAAAAAGCACGAAAGCCTGAGTTTATAGATATATTTACGGGGCCACCTGCAGACGCAGGGCATGATAGTTATGTTATTAAAGAATTTATGAAAGGAACTGGAAAGAAGATAATATGTGGGGGAACTACTTCTAATATTGCAAGTAGAGAACTTGGCCGAGAGCTTAAAGTAAATTTAGACTTTTTCGATAAAGATGTGCCTCCTACGGCAAGCCTAGAGGGAATAGATTTAGTAACCGAAGGGGTTCTAACCTTAAGTAAAGCAGTAGAAAAATTGAAAAGTTATGAAGCAAACTTCTCGCAGCAGGAGCCTTCCTGCAATTTACAAGGTCTTGACGGAGCTAGTAGACTGGTCAAAATGCTTATAGAAGATTGTACTCATATTAATTTATGGGTTGGAAAGGCTATAAATTCAGCACATCAGAATCCTAATTTTTCAATAGACTTCAGCATTAAGCTCAAAATTGTGGATCAACTAGTAGAATGCATGGAAAAATTAGGGAAACACATTAATGTGAATTATTTTTAAAA
>JANZQE010000480.1:0-9455 GCA_038040705.1 Clostridium sp.
TGGATTTTACTAACCTCAGGTCTATTTTATCTATTCTATAAAGATGTTTTTAATTTTCTTATATTGTGATTCAGTCATAGGTTAACCATTGTAAAATCAATTATCTAGGCCCATAAAGGTACAGTTAATGTATAAGGTCCATTTTAATTAGGGGAAGGAATTACTTATTATTTTCATTTTGTAAGCATAATGAATTTGTTAAAATACACGGTAACAACGCATCCCTTTTCATCTTTGCTTTTCACTTCTATTGTTGACTCATGTAGTGTTAGTATATCTCGTACAATTGTAAGTCCTATTCCACTGCCCTCTATTTCATGTCTACTTTTATCTCCTCTATACAACCTTTCAAATATATATGGTAAGTCCTCCTCTTTAATTCCAATGCCTGTATCTTCTATTCTTAATATTACTTTTTCATTTACCTCTTTTAGTGTAATATTAATTTTTCCAAACTCCTTAGTAAATTTAACTGCATTTGAAAGCAAGTTAATTATTACCTGTTTTATTTTATCACTATCACCTAAAACATTATATTGTTTATCAGTGCTACATTTTAATATAATATCAAGCTTCTTATTCTCAGCTATCACTTCAAAATCCTTTGCAACTGAGAAAATAATAGTCCGCAGATCGATTTTCTCCATGCTTAAGACCGTTTCTGACCCTTCGACCTCTTTTAATGCATTTAAATTATCTATAAGCTTTCCAAATCTAATAACTTCTTCGTTAAGATAAGTTAATCTTTCATTGTCAACTGGAAAAATGCCATCAATCATAGCCTCAAAATTATTTTGAAGTATATTTAGAGGTGTTCTAATTTCATGCGAAATATCTGATATTAACCTTTTTCTAAGCTCATCCTGATGCTGAAGTTTTTCACCCAATGTATTTATGCTATTTCTCAAAACCTCAAGCTCTAAAATACTACTCTTATTATGTGATCTTTGTTTATAATTTCCATTTGAAAGATAAACTGATATCTTCGATATTTGACTTAATGGTGATGAAAACTGCTTTGAGATAAGTAAACTAATTAATATTGTTATGAATATTGAAAGTACAACACTTAAAATAATGCTCTTATTTATGGAGGTTTTAAAACTTATATCTTCTTTGGATAATAATACTGGCCCGTATTGTCCCACTTCTATGTGCCCTACTATTTGGCTATTAGAATATATATTGAAAATGCTTGTATTATAAACTCCTCCATCTTTAACATGCATATTAATATTATTATTGTTACTGTTTAGTATCTCCTTCGGATCCATCCCCCACACAACTTTGTTGTTTTTATCCTTAAGCGTAAGACTATAGTCGCTCATGTAGGCTTCGTGCAAAATTTCTATTCCTGAATTTTCATTCCACTCACCATATTTTTTAAATACTTCTTCCAAATATTTAACTATTCTAACATTTCTTTTATCTTGTGTTTCTACTAAATACTTGTCAAAAGTTTTTGATATTGTTAAATTTACAAAAAGTGTGGATAAAAAAAGCGCTATTATCGCTGTTACTACTAAAATAATACTTAATCTTTTTCTTATAGTTTGCATAATTTAATCTCCACCGAATTTGTAACCTATTCTAGTTACAGTTAATATATACTTAGGATTCCTACTATCCTCTTCTATCTTTTTACGTATATTTTTAATGTGCACATCTATTGTTCTATCAAATCCTTGAAAATCTATACCCATAATTCTTTCAATGAGCTGATCTCTTGTAAATACTTTACCCTTGTTAGATGAAAGAATATGTACTATGTCAAATTCATTTGGTGTAAGAGATATTTCTTTGCCAAGAACCTTAACTATTCTTTCGTCATAATTAATTTCGAAATCTCCATTATTATAAACTTTTTTTTCACCCTTATTTATATTAAGTCTTCTAAATAAAGCATTTACTCTTGCAGTCAGCTCTCGGGGGCTGAATGGCTTAACAAGATATTCGTCTGCTCCAAGGTTTAATCCTTCTATTCTATCCTCTAGGCTACTTTTTGCTGTAAGCATAAATATATGTACATCAGATATTTTTCTTAATACACTACACACCTCTTCGCCAGATATATCTGGTAGCATCAGGTCTAGTATAACTAAATTAAATTCATTTTTTTCGAAAAGTTTTATGCCTTCTATACCACATGCTGTACAGTAAACACTATAACCTTCTTTTTCAAGATATGCTTTAAGTATTTCAGAGACCTTTTCTTCATCTTCAATAATTAATATATTAGCCACCCTTAATTCACCCCTTTTTTAAAACAATACTTGCTAGTATAATACAAAATCTATATGTATAGTTTAGTATACCATTTTCATATAAAGATAATATGAATATTAGATGATAAAATTATTAAACCCCTTATTTGCACATTTAGCTCTTATTTGAATATATATAATAGTGAATAATCTTTGGAGGACCACCTATATGAACTCAATGTATAATATGTATGATATGTATGGTATGGATGTACCAATGATGCACATGCTTCACACGTGCATGAATACTATGAAAATGATGGAGAAAATGATGAATGAAATGATGGATAAGATGACGAAGGACTAAATGCACAAATAAAGTTAATCTATTTTCTATTATTTATTGATATCCCCTTTTTCTTAGCAATATATTTTGGTATTAAAGATACTACGAAAAGAAATAACCCTGCTGCTGCAAATTGAATTAGTAGCTTAAAAGAGAAACCGTTAGTAGCTATTTCACCGGCCAAAAATGCATAGATAAAAGCTCCAGGAGCCATAGTAACAAATGAAACTAATCCAAATGTAACTACGTTCATTGAGGTTACTCCATAGGCATAGTTTTGAATGTTATATGGAAATATCGGTACAAGTCTTGTTAAAATGAGAAAGCTTGTTCCATTTTCTGCGACCCCTTTTTCGATTTTCTTGAAAACAGTATTTCCAGAAAATTTGCTTACAATTACGTCTCTAGCTACATATTTAGCTATAATAAAAGCAACACAAGCTCCAATAGTTGCACCTGTTAATGCCAGAATTGCACCAGGTATGGAACCAAAGGTAATACCGGCAACTATAGTCATAGCTGAAGCAGGGAACATAAATAATGCAACTAAAATATACGCAAAAATATATACGATATATCCCGCAAATCCCAAATCTTGAAACCACTCCTGTAGAACATTAATATCCTTTAGTTTGTCAACTAAACTAAATTGATTAGCTAACAAAAATACTACTACAATTAATACTGCTAAACCAACAATTTTGCCCATGCCTTCTTTTTCCTTTTTAGCACTCATAGGTACACCTCTTTTATATTTTAAAATCCCTATTTTTTTTATAATAATTGTAATATATTTACTCTACTTTGTCAACAAATTAGCCAACTAATAAAGAAGTCATGTCAAAATAGAATAGAAAATTATCCTTTTGACATGACTTATTTTTTTTAAAATTTTTTTATTTATTTTTGTTTTTTATTTTGTATTGTTGTTTTATTTTTACTTGAGTTTAATCCACAGCAATCTAGTTTTTTATCACCGAAAGATTCTTCATTTGCTTTTTCCATGCCTTTTAAAAAATTATCATACCACTTCTTTAATTTTTTCAAGTTTATACCCCCAACTATTTTATTTTTTATAAATACTATATATAATTTAAGTTTAATGTTATATTATTTATGAGTTTAGTATACCATTTTCATATGAAGGTAATATGAATATTACACTCATAGAATTGTAGTATAATATATTAGTGCTCAAATACTAAACCTAATACAGGAGGTAACTTATGAAAAAACTAACTTATCCTAGGGAATTACTAGATAGTTTTCAGAAACTTGCAGCTGATTGCATTGAATGCAATCTTTGCATGAAGGAGTGCATAATGCTGAATGACTTTTGTAGCACTCCGAAAGAACTATTTAATGTATTTTTCGAGACTGGAAAGGTTGACCCTGTAATTCCCTATTCCTGCAACATGTGCAACCAGTGTACAATTGTCTGCCCTAAAAAGCTAGAGATAGGTAGCAGGTTTATGGCTATTAGAGAAGAAATGATAAAGAAAAATAATGGTAAATCACCAATAAATGGACATGCTGCCGTGGATATTCACCAAACTTTAAGCTTTTCAAAAATATTTAATACTACAAAATCAGCTAAAAAAAATAAAAGGAGGCTGTTATTTGATGGACTCTACGAAAACTATTAAAAGATTGTTTATACCTGGATGTAGCTTGCCTTCTTATAACCCAGAAGCTGTTTATAATATACTAGAATATCTTCAGGAAAAATTACCTGGAACAGGAGCAATACTAAAATGCTGCGGTAACCCTACCAAAGCCTTGGGACAAATTGATAAGTTTAAAGAGAGATATGAGAGTTTTCAATCTGAGGTAGACAAATTGGACGCCGATGAACTCATAGTTGCATGTCAAAACTGTTATATGATTATGAGTGAACATAGCCCTAATCAAAAGGTACGGTCTTTATGGGAGGTCCTTCCTGAAATTGGTCTACCAGATAGTTCTAGAGGTATAGGAAAAAATAGCGACATTGTCTTTGGAATACAGGACTCTTGTCATACTAGAAATGTACCTGAAATTCATGATGGAATTAGATGGATTATGGACGAGCTTGGATACAAATATGAAGAACCTCCTCATACAAAAGAATTAACACGTTGCTGTGGCTTAGGTGGAATGGTTTCACCTGCTAACCCCGAACTGGTACAGAGAGTTATAAAACGGAGAGCTGAAGAGTTTCAAACTGATTACATAGTTACTTACTGCGCTGCCTGCAGGGATTCCATGGTTCGAGGCGGAAAGAAATCCATTCATATTCTTGACTTAATATTTGGTGGACCCTGGGACTCAAAATCAGAATTTCCTGGAGCGCCATCATCACCTATCACTAGTTGGAAAAATCGATATAAATCAAAGTTAAATATAAATAAACTATATAAATAAGAATAAATAAAAGGGATCTAACCCAATCTAGAAATTATTTTCTACTTTGAGTTGGATCCCTTTTTATGGTTAATTCCTAATTTCTTTTGTATTTTTTTCAGTATATATTTTTTTTAGTAATACTATTAATATACTTACAGCAAATAAAGTTAAAAGCCCCAAAACCATCATTTTGGCTCCACCAACTAGCATGCCACCAACATAAGAGTAAACAATTGTTGCAGGGAGTTGTCCAATACCAGTAGCTACAAAGAAAGACCAAAAGCTCATAGATGTCAATCCTGCTGCATAGCTTACAATATCAAAAGAAAGAAAGGGAAGTAACCTAGCAATTAGTATTGCGTATTTACCGTGTTTTTCAAAAAAGTCATCAATACTTTTCAATGCAAATTTGCTTGTTAACTTTTCTACTATATCTCTACCCAGTAGCCTTGATATGAAAAAACATAATACAGCTCCTGCCATGGCGCTACTCCAAGATAATAGTGCTCCATTCTCCCATCCAAATAATCCTGCTTTCGCAAATGTGATCATAAAGCAGGCAACGGCGCAACAACGGATTGAAGTATCATTAAGATAAAGGATATAATAGGAGCTAGAGCGCCAAAGGATAAAATATATTCTTTTATAGCCTCAACATCTAACTTACTTAGTATAGAAATCATTTCTTTTATAGGCCCAATAAAAAACAAACAAGCAAGGGCTATAATTACAGCTATTTTTAAATAAGTTGATTTTTTAAATCGTTTCATTAATTTTCCTCCTTTGAATATAAAACGTCATGGATAATTATATAACAACTATCTATATTTAAGAGGACAATAAGTGAAGTTACATATTTGATATTTCTATAGTTAACTTGGGTTCTATACAAATAAACTATTAGAGATTCTTAAAACTTTAGTATACACTTAATAAAGTTGAGTAGATTTTATACATCAATATACGAGGGGGATAAATATGAAAAAATTAATGGTGTTATTATCTATAATAATTTTAACTGCAGCACTGGCTGTAGGTTGTTCAAGCAACAAAGCTTCAGAAGAAACCAAAACTCTGGAGAAAGCAGACAAGCTAATGGTGGTAGATACAGATAAGAAAGAAATTAGAATGGAAACAGAAGTTAATGCTAAATACTTTACTGAATCCACCAGACACGGAGTTGTGTTTAAAGATGGTTCAAATGGTGAAAAATCTGCGCTAAGAGGACTTGTAAGTCAGTTTGATTTTCATCAAGCACTTCTTGATATTGGTGCTAAACCTGGTGATAATTTAAAAATGGAGGATATGAAAAAATCAGTTGCTGTAGCTGGTGACAAGATAGATGTTTTCGTAACTTGGGAAGGTCTGGGAAAAGAAATACCTTTCAATGATATAATAAAATCTAGTGATGCTAAACCTATGGACATAAGATTTGGTGGAAATCTAGAGAGTGCTAAAGCAACAAATACAGGTTGTGTGCTATGTCTTGATAGTTGTGCTGTAGGTATTACAAGTAATGCTAACTATGTTACAGGCTCATCAGATACTGTGAAGTTTTATGGTAATGAAGAAATTCTTCCAGAGGATGGAACAAGAGTTACTGTAGTATTTAAACTAGCACAATAATTATTTAAGGCACATATATTTATTTATTTGCCTTTTCTTTACTAGGAGGATAAAAATGAAGTTTTTTACTTTTATGTATAATGGCTTTGTACTAGGCTTGTTTTTTTCTATTCTAGCTTTCCAAAGCGTATGGTTAGAAATGAGAATGAATGTGGGCATAATTATTTTTATAACTATAATTCTATCAATTATCATATATGCAGTTATTTTACTTAAAAAGAAAAGAGTGCTGGAAAAGAGCTTAAAAATAGTTACTTTGGGGTCTTTTGGTACTTCCACTATCGTTACTCTTCTAATTCTAGGTACTAAAAGAATTACAACTCTTCCTGCATCAATTTTTAGGGAAGCCTTAGGCTTAACTAATATAAAATTTACAATCATTAATATTATATTACTAGTAATATTGCTTGGCATTGTTCCTATTTTAGCATCAAAAGAAGAATAGATAATTGTTAGCTGTATAAGATTGCTACTTGGAGGTTTCTATGAGTAAAAAGATGATTAAGATCCTAAAGGTAATACCTTTTTTAATAATAATTGTAATTGTTATCTGCGCTTCTTTCAATATGAAAACATTACGGCAGTGCACCCCTGAAAATGTAAAAACTTTTGTTGAAGGTTGTGGAGTATTTTCACCTGTAGTCTATATAGTTTTATTTGCGGTTGTACCTCTCACACTTTTTCCAGATTCAATACTTGCCATAGCTGGAGGAATGTGTTTTGGAATGGTAAATGGTTTTATTTATACTATGATTGGCGCCATGTTTGGCGGTGCACTATCCTTTTATTTAGCCCAAACCTTAGGTCGTAAGGTTTTGAATAAGTTTATAAAAAAAGACATCTCAAACTTAGAGAAGGCTATTAAAGATAAGGGCTTTGCATTGGTATTTGCACTGAGACTTATTCCTCTTTTCCCCTTTGATATTATTAGTTATGCGGCAGGTTTCTCAAGAGTAAGGTTTAAAGATTTTGCTTTAGCAACAATTTTTGGTATGATACCTGGTATATTTGTTTTTGTAAATATTGGAGATAAAGTAGGCGAGACTACATCTTATAGTTTCTATGTGTCTATAGCTCTTTTAGTAGGACTTATTGTGGTATCCTGTTCTTTAAAAAAGAGAGTTTCACAAGTTGTTAATATATGATTTCACGCTATTACTTGCGATCTACTTTTCTTTAATGCTATGGTCGCCAACTAGTAGCTCTCCTTCCTATAGTTAAATAGCGTCCTTAAGAGCATTAATATTATTTTTATCTTTATCAAACAAGTAAATTATTATTCCGCTACACATAAGCCCTAAAACTATACCTCCCAAAATATCACTAGGATAATGTACATATAAATATAATCTTGAAAACCCTATTAAAGATGCTAAACCCAAAAATCCAAATGCATAACGTTTAAAATATTTTGCGAGGACCCCTGCCACTGCGAATGAGGAAGTAGTATGCCCGGACGGGAATGAATAGGACAAAGGCTTTGCAATTAAAAGATTCCATGCCGGTATATCTTCTGATGGCCTTATACGCTTAACTACATTTTTCATTATTTCTTCCCCTAAAATTGTACTTAGTATTAAAGCTCCTAAAGCCATAAAACCTATCTTTCTATATTTTTTATTAATCATAAGTATCGCTATTATTATAATCCATATGATTCCCCCATTTCCTAAGTATGTTGATATAACCATACTTTTATCCATAATAATTCCATGCATATTATTTTTTATACACAATAATATTAAGCTATCAAACCTCTGTATTAATTCTATCATTTCCTTCATCCTCCTTTTTTTCTGTTTTCTTTGCTATGTGTGTCTATAACCATTCCCCTATTATATACTTTTAATATTAAAATCAGATTAAAAAATGCTTAGATTTAGCTTAAAATTGTAAAAGTTGTATACAACTAAACTAACAGTTTACTTTAGTGATGCAAGTACAAACAAAGATAACAGCGATTTTTGCAATCTTTTTACAACAAAAAAAACTATAGCAAAGGCCTGCTTATCAAAATTACAATAAGCAGGCCTTTGATCTCAATTTAACTGATGTCTCCACTTTATTATCACCATCATATCTAATCTCAACGGCTTATATAATTTAGAGTTTTTTATTATTTGATAATGCATTTTTTTTACTGATATATTCTTCTTCATTTATTTCTCCACGAGCAAATCTTTCCTTTAATATATCTAATGAATTATCTCTAGTTCCTACATCTTTAATATTTTTATTTTGCAATAGTTTATATATTGCAAATGCAATAATTGAAATTATAATTATAGGAATAATCATTCCAAATACTCCTCCCATCATATTGTTTCCATATCCATATCTCATCATCTTAAATCATCCTTCCTTTAAGTTTTATTTTATTTATCTATTAATTTGTCTTAATTATTTTGTCTTTGTCTATACATTTATTCTACTACTCAATTGTGGAGTAATTATGAAGTTAATACTTTTTGTTCTAAATATTTTTAAAAATCCTATATTAATAAAATGCCCAAGTATTATATTTTGTATAATACTTAGGCATTTTCATATTTTAATTTAATTGTATTTTTACTCTAAGCTATTTCTATTTTTACAACCTCATATCCTGCCTCATCAATAGCTGCTTTAATTGCAACATCTGTAATATTCTCGTTTATTTCAGCAGTATCAAGCTTTTAATCAAGATTTACCTCGACGTCTTTTGCTCCAAGGTCCTTTAGGGCCTCGCTAACATGATTTGAACAATGTCCACAGCTCATACCTTCTATTAATATTTTCTTCTTCATTTTTATTTCTCCTTTCAAAATTTATTTTCTCTTATAAAGAGAAACTTTATCTTAATGGCTTAAAGCCTTTTAAGCGTAATGCGTTTGTTAAAACTGAAACTGAACTAA
>JANZQE010000481.1:0-2578 GCA_038040705.1 Clostridium sp.
TGATAATGTTACGGTAGGAATTGTAACTGAAACGAATCAATTTATACCAGTTATTCCAGAACCCAACGTATCGTCCGCGCTGGATGATGAAGGAAAGGATGAAACTGGGTTAATAATAATAGATAATAATAATGGAATTGAGAATTATTTAACAGAACCTTCAATGACAAATACTGTCGTTGATGAAGAACGTATTAGCGCTGTTAATAATATAAAATTGGAGAGTCAACTTTTTAATTCTTTTAGAAATATTCTCAGAATTGTTTTGAATCAGATAGAGAATAGCACCACAGTAAAGGACCGCGTAGTTGAAATTTTAAATAACATTACTATACCTTACTATGATAAGCTTAGGGAACTAATAAAAATTCTACACAATGTTCTTGATGATTATGTTGCATTTACACGTTACGAAATTTCGTCGAATATTGCTGTCAAATCTATTTTAAAATGTATTAATTTAGATAAGAAAAGTTGTAATGAAAATGCTACTTGTTTATATGTCAAGAAGGATGGTAAATGTAAATTACAAATCCCAGAGACAAATTTGATAAGTGGTGGAAATAATGAGGAGGTTTATTTTGGAAGATTGGCAGATGAACTAATAAGATACTCAAGGATTAGAATGTTTATTTTAAATCCTAGAAATTTTTTGTCCTTTCAACAGGTACCTTATAACTTAAAAGAAAATGAAATTATTTTACTCGAAGACATCCTTTATGGTGATTATTTTGAGGACATCATTCCTAGATATATCAATCCTTTTGTTGGTAGTAGGAGCACATTTGACACAGTAGAACCAGCGGTAGAAAACGAATATAAGGATACATTTATTCTTGATAATATGATGAATACTGAATCAATAAATGAGTGCCTAATCACCAATGAAACAGATAAAAAACTTAAATTGGAGGCGTATTTACGAACAAGAAAATTAAGTCCAGATTTTGGAATAATGGAGTTTAAACATAGATTTAAATGTACTTGGGAAGTTGCGCTGTTTGTGTTGAAAGATTTTGGTGCGGAGGTTACAATTAAAAATCTACAGGATTTATTGATACAAACTTATTCTAGCTACATGAGGTCTGATAATATAGATAAAATCATAGAGCTCTGGAAAAAGGAAGGCAAGAATCCTTTACTAGAA
The DNA here is from genome assembly GCA_038040705.1 of Clostridium sp. GTDB lineage: Bacteria > Bacillota > Clostridia > Clostridiales > Clostridiaceae > Clostridium_AD. Next base: position 1,148 of record JANZQE010000481.1, read on the forward strand.
GCACTTAAAAATGATCTGTCAGGAACAATTAATACTAGTGACTACTATTTAACTCCATTGGATTTTTTCATTATTTTCACAAACTACAATTGTCCTGTTATTTTAACATCTCGTACAAAAATTTCTATGTATGCGCATTTGAACTTAGCTTTTTATAATGGCTCAGTTGATGAGGCATATATTATCCTTGGAGGAGCTTGGAACACAAAGAGGCAAGACGGAATAAAGTTGCCTATATATGGAATTTTACAGCGAAACGGTTCTATAAGATTACCTTTGGTTTATTTTTCAGATTTTAAAGCTAGATTGATTCAAAATCCTCTCACCTCTTTTGATGAATTATATGAATATGTCAATAAAAAACAAAAAATTAAACTAGGAAAACTTAAAATTAAAGCCAAAAAAGGTAAAAACAAAACTAGAAAAAATAAGAATTAAATGAATATATTATTATTAATAAATTCATTAACAGATATTTCCCCAAGATTTCGTAAAATTTTCGTGTAAACACATTTCTCTAATAATTCTTAGAGAATCTCGAGCCTGTGGTAAAAGTTCATTGATATCTGATATAACAGTATTCATTTCTGTTGCGGTATGGGCTGTATACCCTGTAATAATAAATAATACGATTAAGCTAACAATAGCAGAGGCAGAAGCGCCGTAAAAAAAACGATAATTCGTTGCGGGAGTTCCTACTAGTGGTTGATCCATTTGTAAATAATAACATTAATTTCTTAAATATTTTTTATTAATTGTTCAGGTAATCAAGAACACTAAGAATAACTTTTTCTTGAGGACTTAATTTTTGAAATATAATTACTTCATCAAATTTAAACTGAATTATCCGATTTCTATTGTTTTTACAAATAATATGGATTTGATTATTAATTATTTTCATATCGCACAACAAAGCTCCATTGGTTAAATATAAATTGTCAGGATCTTTCAAAGGAATCCATCGTAAGTAATAACCATATTGCATGTCCGACATGTCAGTACAATATCTGTATTCTTTTAGCTTTTTATGTAATTCTTTTAATTTGCTTCTCTCCAATTGTAATTTTTGAAGAATGGTGTTTTTATGTTCTTTAATCTTTGTTGTTGTTAGACGCATAATTGATGCGTTCGTTTCATTTTCTAGCGCATGCAATAAATTATTTTCATCCATTACTATCTTATATTTAGAATCTATTTTTAAATCTAAATATATTATAATGACGAGAAAAGGTGATACTGTATTAGTGGCAGCTTTAAAAAGATATGGGAAGAAAATAGAAAAATATATACAAAACAGTCTTGATAAAACCATGAAAGTTAAAGTGTTGGTTGAAGATGCTAGAGATTCTCAAGGAAAAGCTTCAGGAGCTGCGTATTTAGAAATCGCAGTTGATAAAAAAGACGGATGGGGAGGAGAGAACCAAGTTGAAA
>JANZQE010000482.1:0-3405 GCA_038040705.1 Clostridium sp.
CATTCAGATGCACAATTCGCAGGTTCTTCATCAGTTCCAGCTCACGTTGAAATGATGGGACTTATCGGAATGGGTAACAACCCTATGGTTGGAGCTACTGTTGCAGTTGCTGTTGCAGTGCAAGAGGCGATGGGTAAATAAGATTTTCATGTGTACCATAATAATAATAATAAAGATCCCCATCTTATAATAAAGTTCGGGAATAATAGATGATGGACAGCCCTGTATTTAGCTTTTATCGGCTAAATAGGGGGCTTTTATTTTTGCCCATAATCTAACATCAAACCATCCCCATTTGAAGGCGTGAATTAAGTGTAGGATTTATCCACTACATACTTTTATTATTTGCAATGGCATGTATGTATGCCTTGATAAAAACAACAAAATAACTGTTTAATGCAACGTAATCGCCTTATGTTTAGTATTTATGAGTAAAAAAATGAAGAATTTAAAGGAATTGTATAATTATTGTAGAATATTTAAATAAGTCAATAATATAGAAAATTATTCCATTGAACTTTAATACTAACTATCCTAAGCTTTTTGACAGCAAGTGCTGGAATTGATATATTTCCAGTGGATAGAGAAGAAGCAAATATACTCATAAAAATACAAGAAGCAGGGGATGGAAGCAAATGAAATCAAAAGCAGTAATATTTATGATAGCATCTAGTATTATAGCAATGGGAACTGTGGGTACCTTTATTAATTATAATAAAAGTATGATTATAATTATGTTCTCAATTCTATTTTTATTTTTTCTCGTTTTGGCTGAATATGCAGAATCATTTTCAAAACTAAAATACATTTTTGCTGCAAGTTCATTTATTTCATTATTATCAGTAATAACTTTCGGCAGATATAATTTTGATGTTATAGCAAGTCTTGGCTTTTTCATTCCATTTATATACGCTTATCTGTTGCCAGACTTATTTTCACCTATTTTAATAGGAATAGTATATAGTATTATTTGTTACAAATTTCCTGGTGATACAGAAACTAATGAAATTATAGGTAAAATTGCTGGCATTATTTTTTCAGCTGTTTCTTATGCGGTTATGTTTCATATAAACAGGCAATTGGAAATATCAAAAGATAAATATAGAAAAACAAGTATTATAGATTCGTTGACAGGTGTTCCAAACTTAGTATATACAATGCAACTTGGCGAGGAATTTTTAAAAAATGGATTTAGCCTTGTAACTTACATTCTGGATATAGATAATTTTAAAAAAACTAATGATATGTATGGACATTTGTTAGGAAATAAGGTTTTAATCGAGGTTTCAAGAATATTAAAAAAAGAAACGAAAAATGGGGTTGCAGGAAGGCTTGGAGGAGACGAGTTTATTATTTTAGTAAGCGATGTAACATATCAGGAATCAGAAAAATTCTTTAAGCAACTCACGAATTGTTTAAAGGAAAGGTATTTAAAATATGATCCAAAACTTGAACCGATTAAATTTTCTTGTTCTATTGGGATGGCTTATGCTAAACCTAAATCTAACATTACACTTGAAGAAATTTTGCATAATGCAGATCTTAATATGTATTATATAAAACAACAAAAAATAAATTCGAAAATTATTGATAATATTGAGTATTTTATTTGAAAAATATATGTATATCTACGTTCATACACAATCTACAATTATGTATTAAATAAATGCTGCGAGGTGAATGTGATGAAAAGAGAAAATATTGTTGATGTCATTAAAAAAATGAATAATTCAAATGAAGAACTAGTTATCTTAAAATATGAAAATATTTTTTGTAGAATGTTTTATACTCCAATATTACTGTTAGGCTCAATTTTGAATTTTATTTTTCTGTATCTATTATGGAAGAAAGATCTAAAAGTTACTTTGATTAACAGCTTTTTTATGTTTGGTTTATATTTATTATTTGAAATTTTTTCAAAAACCATTAACGATGAAAGACTTAAATCAAATATCTTTAACATTCTTTTTTCTACCGCATTAGTATATGCTGTAACGCGTTTTTATTATTTAATTGGACCTACAGTGTGGACGATATCACTTATTCTAATTGTATTATCAATGGTGAGAATAAAAAAAAACATGCTAATTATAACTTCAATAACTACTTTTTTACTTGGACTTTACGTTTGGAACTTATCCTATTCTTATCACATGGGTACACTATATTATGTAGCACAGAATGTATCATTCGCAATTTTAATAGCTGTAGCTTCTAGCATTCATAAAATTAATGCCAATCGGTATAATCGTATTAATAAGCAATTTAAGCAGGTTGAATCTTCAGAAAAAAAAATCAAGCAACTTGCTTATCATGACCATTTAACAGGACTTCCAAATCGATTGTTCTTATCTGAAAAGCTTAATCATGCCATATTATTGTCAAGTCGCCTAGAAACGAAGCTTGCAACCATGTTTTTAGATTTGGATGATTTTAAAATGATTAACGATACCATGGGACATGACGTTGGAGATCAACTATTAGTAGAAGTATCTAAAAGATTGGTGAGCACCCTTAGAGAATGTGATACTGTTGCTAGAATTGGTGGAGATGAATTCATAATGCTTATTGAAGATGTTGAGAACATGGACTCCATTAACATGGTATCAGAGAAAATTATTAAGTGTTTCAGTGAACCATTTAGGTTTAATAATCAAGAATGTTTTATTACTTCCAGTCTTGGTGTTGCTATATATCCAAATGATGGGGTAAATGCAGAAGAGTTGATTAAAAATGCTGATATTGCTATGTATAAGGCTAAGGAAAAAGATAAGAACCAATATGTAATTTGTACTCCAGTAATGAAAACCAAAATCGTTGAAATAATGGAAATGAACAATAGTTTATCTGATGCTCTTAAGCGGAATGAATTTGAACTATATTATCAGCCTCAACTTAGCTGTATTTCGGATGAAATAGTAGGATTGGAAGCATTAATAAGATGGAATCACCCTGAACTTGGCATGGTTTCTCCATTGGAATTTATTCCAATTGCTGAACAAACAAGTTTGATTATTTCAATAGGAGAGTGGGTATTACGAACTGCATGTAAGCAAAATAAGATGTGGCAAGATGCAGGGTTACCACGAATCCGTATGGGAGTTAATCTTTCTGCTAAGCAATTTCAGAATGGCAATCTTGTCCGCGATGTGGAAGGAATTCTAAGCGAAACTGGCCTAGATTGTCAGTACTTAGAACTGGAGATTACTGAAAGTGCTGTCATGAAGGGAAAAGGCAATATTGTTGAAACCTTGACTATCTTTGAAAATATGGGTATTCACATTGCAATTGATGATTTTGGAACAGAGTATTCTTCTCTAAATTATCTAAAACAATTGCCTGCTGACAGAATTAAAATTCCAATGACGTTTATTCAGGGTATTGGGGTGAACATTAAAGATGAAG
>JANZQE010000483.1:0-3447 GCA_038040705.1 Clostridium sp.
CCTGCCCTCCTGGTACGGCCTTGTTCGATTGGTTACTGGGTCTCGTTCAGGACGTGCTTCCCTTTGGGTCACGTTCGATGTTCTACTATATGGTGTTCTACTATCAAACCCATCCTCACACTCCCTTATCACTATCAAAAATGAAATAAAATCAAAATCAATAAAATTCGGTATTAATAAAAAAAAAAGGGCTGCCGCAGCATTCCAACATTTAAATAATAAAGTCACGCTGTTGGACGAAAAACTAACATATTTTAACCAAAGCTATTTTCCCAGTGTACATGGTTTGCTCCTGAAAGAATACAATGCTGCCAGAGAGGAGTTAGAGCTGTATATAGCCGACACCACTAAGGGAAACATTGTAAGAAGCAGGGTGCAAGACTATGAGGAGGGGGAAAAAAGCTCCAGGTACTTCTTTAATTTGGAAAAAAATAGAGCAGAGTCAAAAACTATACGGGAAATTAAGGGGACAAATGGCAATATATTAACTGACCATAAGGAAATACTGGAAGCACAAGCTAAATTCTATAAAAAACTGTATAGCAGTAGTAGAAATGAATATTCAGATGCTGATGGAGATATTACTAACTACTTGCATGGGTTAACAAGTAATAAAGTTCAAGAAGATGACCTATTGTTACTGGATCGTAAAATAACTGAGGTGGAATTATGGGGGGTAGTCAAACTATGCCAAAGTAATAAAGCACCGGGATCGGATGGGTTGACCCAGGAATTCTATTTAAAATTCTGGGATGACATCAAAATGTATCTATTAAACTCCATTAAGGAGTCAATGGGGACGAAGTCCCTTTCTACCAGTCAAAGGCAGGGTATCTTAAATCTAATCCCAAAAGAAGGGAAGGATCTCAAGGAACTTAAAAACTGGAGACCACTGTCTTTGTAACTTGTCTACCAAACTTAATAAGTCAGGACCAAAACGGCTTTGTGCCAGGTCGATATATAGGCTATAATATAGCACGAATATTGAACCTTATTGACAAATGTGACGAAAATAACATACAAGGAGTTTTATTAAACATAGACTTTGAGAAGGCCTTTGACTGTGTAGAATGGGACTTCATTTACCGAACTCTAAACTACTTTGGATTTCCTGTTAATTTAATCAATATGATAAAAACATTATATAATGACATTACTGCATGTGTGACCAATAATGGACACCAATCTGAATTTTTTATATTGGGGAGGGGGGTCAGGCAGGGTTGTCCTCTCTCCCCATATCTGTTTGTTCTTACTGCTCAATTGTTGAATTTATTCATAAAATACAAGAGTAATATAGAAGGCATTATAATAGATGGAGTGGATTTCACTATTAGCCAATTCGCAGATGATACGTCTCTAGCTGTGATATGCAATGATAAAAATATCAAAAAATGTTTCACAGCATTAAAATGTTTTGAACAAGTATCTGGCCTAAAGGTCAATGAGAGTAAAACAGAGGCACTCCCTCTAGGTTGTGCTCAAAAAATAGAAGGGCTAAAAATTGGATGGGTGGAAACTACTACCAAGATTTTGGGAGTCAAAATTGGACGTAAAAAAGAGATTATTATCAAAGAAAATTTTGATGGAATATTGGATCGACTTAAAACAAAACTTAACTTATGGCGCCAAAGGAATTTATCTTGGCTGGCAAAAATCCTACTGATTAAAACCATTGGCATATCACAGTTAGTTTATTTGTTAACCAACCTTCCTTCACCAGATAAGACTTTTATGAAAGCAGTGGAAAATGTACTATTTGACTTTTTTTGGAAGGGGGGACCAGATCGTATTAAACGGGATACATTATACGGCCCACTAGAAGAAGGTGGACTGGACTTTCCCAAAATCACATGCTATAATTTTGGGTTAAAACTACAATGGCTAAAAAGATTAATAAAAGACCAAGGCCCTTGGAAACATTATATAGTATCTCGCCCCCCATTTGAGGGGAACGAGGATATATTTCATCTGTTCCTAGAGGCTAACCAAAAATGGGCGGATTTTAGTTATTGGTATAGACCGAATATGAACAACTTCTTCACAGAAGTTTTTCAGAAATGGTGCCAGTACAATTTTACTGCATCAGACCAAAATTATTCACGGGAAAAAGTCTTATCTGAAGCAATATGGTTTAACTCCAATATAAAGATAGGAGGTAAAACAACTTTTAAAAAGAACTGGTATTCATGTGGGCTGATTCACATAAAGGATCTGGTACGGGATAACAGATGGTTAACATTAACTGAAATAACAAAGATTAGTCATAATAATATTAATTACCTGGAGTACCTGAGTGTACTATCAGCCATCCCAAGGGAATGGCATGCATGTATTAAAAATAGAGGAAATGCAGCTAATGCCAAATTATTAAACCTTAAAAGTAAGCTGGATATATTATGTCAAACAGAAAAAGTCTCATCGTATGTTCGCAAACAGTTAGCCAAGTTAGAATGTGCTCCACCACTGCAGCGCATTGTAAAGTGGGAAGAAGAGCTAGGGATAGATATTGACTTTGATGAATGGTTGGAGAAGGTTAGTAATATAAAGCAGGTAACACCAGTGACACAGCTGAAAAGCTTCGCCTATAGATTTCAATTAAGAGATGTTTTAACCAACAACCGACTCTTTAAAATGAAGCTGTGTGATACAGTAATGTGTTATTTATGTAACAATGCAGTAGAAACCATTAGCCATTTATACTGGGATTGCGAAATGAATAAGAGGCTGTGGGAACGACTCAAAGAGCTTCTATACAAAGCCTTGGGCTTTAATCTTATATTGAATCCAAAGATATGTCTATTAGAGCTAATGGAGGATACAAATAAACCACTCCCACCATTCATCAGACTGATAGTAATAATTTGTAAGCAATATATACATAATTGTAAGTGCAGAGCAATAGCTACTGACTTTACTGGTTTCAAACACAGCCTTAACTGGATAATAAAAATAGAGAAGATAATCAATCTGAAAAAGGGTAACACAGGGGAGATATCACATAATTGGAATAAATTATCAGACTATTTGCAACAATAGATGTATGTTAAACCCACTACTGCTAGGGCCAGCAATTAGCACTTAGTAAGCATAGCACTTAGTTCAGATATAGAGGTTACCCTGAGGGGAGAGAATCAGTTAGATTAAGTTAAGTTAGCGCACTTGCACGGTCTCATGTATTAAATTCTGATATACAGTGATAGGCCTAGCAACAGTTTTTGTACACTATAGTAATTGTGACTCCAATGGAACAGAGCTACTCAGTATATAGTAAACTATTCGGGGCTGTGTAGAAAGGAATTGTGTGTAAATGTATATATTGTGTGTGTGAATAAATGTTATAAAAAAAAAAAAAAGATTACCTATCAAAAATTCCAACTTCTAATTTAGCACTTAATCAGACAGAGACTCCCTTCATAGGAGCAGCACCATGTGCTCCCATGCAAA
>JANZQE010000484.1:0-2638 GCA_038040705.1 Clostridium sp.
ATTGGACTAGATATATTAGGTAAGAAAGATCCTAAAGACGAAGGAGAGATCAAGTACAGATACTCAGGACCAACTGCTCAAAGAGATTTCTGTAGAGCAATGCAAAGACTTAATAAAGTATACACATTAAAAGAGATTGAAAGTATGTCAGGACTTAATCCTGGGTTCGGAGCTAGAGGTTCTAATTCTTATAACATCTTTAAATACAAAGGAGGTCCTAATTGTCAACATTACTGGGAGCAAGTTAGAGTATTTAGAGAAGGTAGAAAGACTGTAGTAGTATCTGAAGGTCCTGCAAGAGGTCTAGGTGGAGATTCTATGGAAGAACAACCTAATAATGGTTACTTAATGTCTCAATGGAACTTCTCAGAAGACGATCAAATGATAATTACAGGACCAGCAATGACTCCTAATGTTATGATACCAAGAAAAGATGCTGAAGGTAATATATTTCATGTATACTTTACTGAAGAAACAATCGAGAAGATATCTAGAAGGTTCTTAAAGGAATCCAATCATAACAATACTGATATTAATCATGATGATAATATGGTTGAAGAGAACACACTCCTAGAATCTTGGATCGTAGAAGATCCTGAAATCGATAAGTCTAAGAAGTTTGGATTTGATATTCCTAAAGGAACTTGGATGGTAAGCTATAAGATCAATAATGAAGATACTTGGAATCAGATTAAAAACAAAGAGCTTAATGGATTTTCAATAACGGGACAGTTTATTGAACGTGCAATAAAGAAATAATATAATGGAAGATTTGAAAAACAATATAGCAAACGTAACTACCTTAGCAGGTACAGGCAGTGTAGTAATGGGAGTAAGTGAAATACTTACAATATTCTTATTAATAACAGGTATTGCATTTAATGTAATTAGAATCTACGAAATCAGACGTAAAAAGAAAGAGGAAAAGCCTAACGACTAATCCTCTTAACAAAAACTAAATTATACAATAAGTATTATGAAAACTTATAGGAGTTATATCTTATAGGTTTTTTTTGTTTCAAAATTAAAAGTAATCTTTAGAATTATCAGATGTATTTAAAGCTAATTGAATAGACTTATGATTTAATTTATAAATAGGATGAGCATTGTGATAGCCACCTTTCTTACCGGTCTTAATTACTAAATCAGTATCGCGAACATATCCCCATTGTTTTTTACTAAAATATTCCATAGCATCTTTAGGCATAAACTCTTCATTTAAATTTAATAGTAACTTAGCTCTTTCTTTAGCTTTCTTAGCACGTTTATAATTAGACATATTAGAATCAGTAGTTCCTACATTATTTTTAGCTAAATTTACTTTAGAAGAAGCAGTACCGCTTCTTACAGCAGCTAGATGCTGCTCTTCACTACCCTGATAATCAGAGGCTAACCAAGCTGCCAATGCCATTGGTCTAATAGATTCTAAGTGACCACTTTCTACATTAGCTTTACCTTGTTTAAGTCCACCTACTTTACCACCCTGTGACTGTGCGTATCCTTGCTTTCTTTTGCTAGCTTCTCCACTATCTAATGTTTCTTGAAACTTAGTACGTTGTTCTTTTAATTCTTTATTTGCTTTATCTATCCAGTTCATATTATTATGATTTTAAGTATTGAGATATCCAACGGTCATAATAGTTATCAGGGAATCTTACCATATCTTTAGCCATTTTTTCAAATGTAGATAAGTTACGTTCCATCATCTTACTCCAATTATTAGTAGGTGATGTAAACTTTAAGATTTCTATTTTCTGTTCTTCAGTAATTTTAGGATAGAATCTCTCAACTAAATCAGAAGTCATTAATATATGACCACAATATCCCCAATTAATTCCATCTGCAAGATCCATATTTTTGTATTGTACTCTACGTCTAATTGCATTTAAACCATTTAAGTATTCTTTTTTAGAATCAGTAGCAGCATCGACATCATCAGAAGAAGCAAAAGACTTATTAGTTAATGTAATAAATACAAATCGTTCTGTTGGTATTGAGAATCCTCCACGACCTTCCTCTCTAAAAGAATCAATAGCAGCTTGTTGAGTATCATCTAATTGAGCGTATTGAGCTCCTAATTGTTTACGATAAGAAAGTACTTGTCTACCTTGATCAAATAATCCCTTAATAGTATTTAAGTTATCTCCTTTTGAGAATAGAGAATCGCAGTCATCAAATAGACAATAGATTTTACTATCATCTTTAGGAGCTCTAAGTAATATAGTAGCAACATCCGCACAGAATGCAAATAAACCTTGACTACCTTCAAACTTAATCATTGATATTCCTAATCGCTTAGCTTCTCGTTTCATTGTTTCTGTTTTACCAAAACCAGGTTTTGAAGAGAACATATAGTGATCACCAAATACGTTATTAGTTAATGCATCTTCTACATCTCCTTTAAAGAATGCGTGTTCTTTTTTACCTTCTTCTAAGTAGAAGAATTCTTTTGTTGAAATTTTGTTTTTTAAATTTGCCATTTTGTTTTTATTTTAAGTTATTATTATATGTCTAATATAAGCAATATAAATGAGACTAAAAAACTTTTATGCATTTATTTTCATAAAATGTGTTATTTATACTCATTATAGATAAGGGTATGTTTGTTATTCAGTAGTTTTTTTCATAGAGTATACCA
>JANZQE010000485.1:0-3294 GCA_038040705.1 Clostridium sp.
TACTGAAAATAGCACTCAGGATATTTCTATAGCGGATGAAAAACAAGAAGCAATAGCTGATAAAAAGAATTCTCCAATGGAATTTAAGAGTACCATAGTCGCAAGTAAAGAACTTCCAAATTTTAAAATGGTTTGGGCGAATTCTTTAAATGGGAAAAAATCTGCGGCTATAGATACAATGCCAGAAAAAAATGTGGATTTTGGAATTCATGTAATTTATGTTAAAGATATAAAAACAAATAAAACAGTCAAATATGAAGTTATTAAAGATCCACAATCTACAATAAGAAATATAGACTGGTGGGATAATGAGCATTTAATAGTTGTGACAGGTTTCCCCTATGGCACTGTAAGTTATGGTTCGGACGTATATAGTTTAGATGTTAATACAGATGTGTTTACAACATTATATCAAATTAAAGATCAAAAACAACAAATAACAAGTGTGAAAAAAGTTAAGAATGATTTAATACTTCAACTGTTAATATATGAGGATGATAACTATAATACTTCTCATAAAGCCGAGGGTAAGATGACCTTGCTCGAACATTCTAAAGCAGTAGATATGAAAATTATAAGTGAAGAGAAAAAATAAGTTCATTCTCTTAGACAGAAAGAAAAGTATATATTACGTAAAGTTCATTTGAACAAGCGCTAGTAATTCTTAATGAATTTTAACGAAATATGCGTTAAGAAAAGTACATGTCTGAGCCTAAGCGAGTTTGTACTTTTTAGCATCTTTCATTAAAATTATTTTAGAATTACTCAGCAAAGTGAATGAACTTGTAGTAATATATACTTTTCTATATTTATGTTATAATTAGCTGAGCATAAATATAGGAAATTAAAGGTGAAACTATGGATAAATCCGGTAAAATATACGTAAAAGCAATGAATAAGTATAATGATGGCTATATAGACAAGTCATTAGCTCTTTGCGAAAAGTGTATTTCTATAAATATTACAAATGCTGCAGCTCTAAATTTGAAGGGTATTTTATATTATTTAAAAGGTGACTTAGAAAGTGCTAAAAAAATGTGGAATATAAATTATAAAAGAAACCATAATGAAGTATCAAAGAAATACCTAAAAGATAGTGTTAAAGATGTGCAGAAGTTACAACTTTACTTCAATGCTTTGGACTTAATGAAGAAATTTAATATATCTGGTGCTCTAGATATACTAAAGCAATGCGAAAATAGTCATTTTAATTTTATAAATGTTAATAACAGTATTAGCCTTTGTTATATAAAGTGTGGGGAATATGATAAAGCACTTCAGCATATAAACCAAGTTTTAGGAGTAGATAAAAAAAATACTCAGGCGATTATAAATAAAAAAACATTAATAGAATATGGTAACTTAAAACGGGATATAAATTATAAAAAGAATTTTATAATTATAGGTAGTATATTTTTAGCTATAACTATTTTACTATTAGTTAAAACGTATGGACGCAAGGAATCGAACGATTTAATAATTGCAAGTAAAACAGGACAAACTAAGGTAGCGTTAAATGGGAACAATCAGGCTGAAAAAGACACTAATTTAAATAAAGATAGTAAAAAGTTTCCAGAACAGCAATTTGTGGAGAGTATAAAAAATAAAAATATGGAGAAAATAATTGAATATTTAAACCTATGGAAAGATGCTGATTTAGAAATCAATCATAAGTTACTTCTAGTAGAAGGCGAAGAGCTCATCAAAAAGGATGGAATAGTTTATTTTTATGCAAAAGGTATGAGCTATATGGATAGTGAAAAATATATTGAAGCTGAGAAATATTTTCTATATGCATTGCCGTATTCTAAAGACAATTATTTGGAACAGCATATTAGCTATATGTTAGCACTGTGTTACAAATCTGATTCGGATTTTGAAAATGCAGTTAAATATTATGAACTTACTCTAAATAATTTCCCTAGTGGAAGTTACACAGAGGAAGTTTTATATAATTTAATTTTTATAAATAAAGATGTAGATTTAAATAAGGCAAAGGATTATGCAGAAAAATTGGTTAAGCAATTTCCGAGTTCAGAGTACAATAACAGTATGGTTAAAAGCATTATGGATTCATAAAGGTTTAAATTTAAAATAAAATTCCATTGACTAGTCACAAATTATGGTATACAATAATAGTATACAGTATACCCTATAGGGGTATAAAAATTGGAGGGAATAATATGATTAAAGAAGTTAATGATAAAAATTTTGATGAAGAAATTACAAAATCAGATAGTATAGTGGTAGTAGATTTTTGGGCACCTTGGTGTGGACCTTGTAAAATGTTAAGTCCCGTAATCGAAGAATTAGCTAAGGAAATGGGAAAAGAAGTTAAATTTGCAAAAGTAAATGTAGATGAAAGTCCAATGATATCATCAAAGTATAGAATTGCAAGTATTCCAACTGTTATGGTATTTAGTAAAGATACTGTAAAAGATACTATGGTAGGATTTAGACCTAAAGCAGATATAAAAAAACTAATTGAAAAACATTTATAAAATTTATACATTGTTCTTAAATTAAATATTTTCGAGGTAGTTATTTTAAATTTTTAATTTTAATAACTATCTTTGTTTTATTTATTATAGAGAAATAATAGTAGTAACAGTTAATCAAAAAACCATGAAAAGGAGAAAAATAATGAGTGAAAGATTTGATATTGCTATAGTAGGAACAGGTCCAGCGGGACTTGAGGCAGCTATTAATGCTAAAATTAGAAATAAAAATATAATACTTTTCGGAAGTAAAGATTTAAGTGCAAAACTTGTAAAAGCACCAAAGATAAATAATTTCTTGGGCTTTTATGATATTAAAGGCAGTGATCTTAAAGATAATTTTGCAGCGCATATTAAAGCCATGGGGATAAGTATTGTACCTGAGAGAATAAATAACATTTATGCTATGGGAGAGTATTTTGCACTTATGGTAAACGATAAGATTTATGAGGCTAAATCAATAATTTTAGCTACAGGTATAGAATACAGTAAACCATTAAAAGGCGAAGAAGAGTTCTTAGGAAAAGGGGTAGGGTACTGTGCTACTTGCGATGCTCCGTTATATAAAGGCAAAACAGTAGTAATTGTTGGGTATAACAAAGAAAGCGAAGAAGAAACTAATTACGTTAGCGAGCTTACTTCTAAAACGTATTATATTCCTATGTACAAAGGGGAGTATAATTTAAATAAAAGTGTAGAGATAATAAAACATAAGCCTGTAGAAATAGTTGGTGACGACAGGGTTACTAAGATAATTTTAGATCAAGGTGAAATAATTACCGATGGAGTTTTCATG
>JANZQE010000486.1:0-3723 GCA_038040705.1 Clostridium sp.
GACTACCAGATAACTGTTGTGCAGGTACCTTTAGATAACATAACTCGTAATGAGTATGGTAAGGGTAAAATTAAAAAAACAGAACTTCAACAGTTTAAATACCTTAGTGGTGTTATAAACAAGATGATGTACTCTGGTGGGAATAGTATGTTTATGCGCTTAGCACGTATGAGACTAATTCAAAATAGTTTAGCTAAGCAACAAAAGACTAAGCAAATATTGAATGATAACATGAAACAAAGAATACTAGTGTTTTGTGGTGTTACATCAATTGCAGATAGTCTCGGTATTCCTTCCTATCATAGCAAATCTAAAGACAAAGATGCTCTTAAGAATTTTGCAGAAGGAGAAGGTACACACATGGCCGTTGTAAAGATTGGTAATACAGGAGTTACATACAAGCCATTAAACAAGGTTATCATTAATTACTTTGATAGTAATGGTGAGAATCTAGCTCAGAAGATTAATAGATGTATGGCTATGGAATATGACACTCCAGATAAAAAAGCACAGATATATATTATATCATCTGATGAGAAAGTAGAAGGCAAGTGGCTTGATAAGGCCCTTGAGTTCTTTGACAAAAACAAGATAAAATACGTGTAAATATCGTATATTTGTAAAACTAATATTAATAAATAAATAAATAAGAATGAGTTCAAAATTAATTGGAATTGTTGGCGAAACAGGGACAGGTAAGTCAACAGCAGTGAAGCACCTTAACCCTGAAGAAACCTATGTTATTAATGTTGCAAAGAAAGAGTTACCATTCAAAGGTTCTCAGAAACTTTACAACGCAGAAAACAAGAATTACAAAGAAGTAGATGATCCAACTGACATCACACGCTTACTTAAAACTATCTCAGAAAAAGCACCACACATCAAGACTATCATTATAGAAGATAGTAACTACTTAATGGGCTTTAGAATGGTAGAGAAAGCTATGGAGACTGGATTTACCAAGTTTAGTGTAATGGCTAAAGACATGGTTGACATGTTTAGAACAGCTAGAGCACTACGTGATGACTTAGTTATCTTTTACTTCTCTCACCCAGAAGCAATACTTGATGGTGTAGAAATAGTAGGATACAAGATTAAAACAGCTGGTAAGTTAATTGACAATCAAGTATTGTTAGAAGGACTTTTAACTGTATGTTTATACACTCATGTAGAAGAAACAAAGAATGGTGCAACATATGAATTCTTAACAAACAGATTTCGTAAGAAGCCTGCAAAGAGTCCAGACGGTATGTTTGAATCAACAAGAATACCAAACAACTTACAGATGGTAAGAGATAGTATAGTAGAGTATTATAATTAATAAATAAATAAAAATTAAAACTTATGAGTACAATTGGAGGAGTAAAAAGAGAATCCGCAGGTGGTGGAGAAAATACTAACTTTCCTAAGAAGGTTGGTTTATTTGAATCAGATGTTGTAGCTATTAACCCTACAATAGAGGAGTATAGCACAGTGTTAGGAATGGATTTAAAACCAGACAGTAAGGCAACAGACTATCTTGGAACAACAAAAGATGGTAATTCATATCTACGTGTAGATGTGTGGTTAAAACAAGTTAATACTGAGAACCTGTTTAAAGTTAGTTTCTTTCTAGAAGATAGAGAGCGTGAGAATAGAGACCAGACCAAAAAGCAATATGTTAACAGTGTGGGTATGACAGCTTGGGCTGCTGATGAAGCTGACTTATGGGATTGGTTTACTAAAGGACGTGACTTTCGTGTTGCATATATTGGTGAAGAAGATTTATATGACTTTATGAGAACATGGTTAGGTCAATTGAACTATCGTCATGCAGATACCGTATTACAGCTAGACTGGAAGAAACTTATGCGTGGTAATGTTGGTGACCTTAAAAGTGAAGTTCAAGGTGAATGGTGTAATACTGTTGTAGCGTTAGCAACTGTTGTTGTTAAAGAACGTGATGGTGAAACTAAAGAGTATCAAGGTATCTACAATAAAGGATTCTTGTCTGGTTACACTATGAAGCAGTTTAGACTGGTTGACTATACAGACAAAAGAACATTAGATAGTCTTAGATCTAGAAAACCAAAAGAACTTAAACCACATGAACGTTTTGCAGTTCGTGTAAGTGGTGAGTATGGTTGTAAAGACTATTATATTCTAAAAGAGATTGAAGAGTATAACCCTGGAGATAATCTAGTTGCATCAGATAATTTTATATCAGATGATGGGGCAGATTACTAAATAAATAAATAAGTTTAATAAAACCCTCTTCAGAAATGTTGAGGGTTTTTTAATTTATAAATAATATGATAGGAGGAATAAAGAAAGTAAATATATCAGCAGATGCAATACTGTCTAAAATATCAGAGTATGATATATTCAGATACTATATGCCTGTTAAAGAGTGGAAGTTAGGACAAGCTACATATTCTCCATTTAGAGATGAAAAAAACCCTTCTTTTCTTATAGGAGTTAGAGGAGATACTATTAGATTTATTGACTTTGGTGACACTAGTCTTACTGGTAATTGTTTTGAGCTTGTAAAATTGCTTTACAATATACCAACATACATGGATGTTCTAAAAAAGATAAATGCTGACTTTAGTCTAGGTATAGGTTCTGTAAGTAATTCTACTGAATATAAGAAGATAATCAAAAAATACAAACAGCCAGAGGTTGTTGCAAAAGATTATTCTTTTATTCAAGTGAAAACTAGAAAGTTTACACACGAAGAACTTGCGTATTGGAATGACTATTACCAAGATATAGAAGATCTGAAAGCAAATAATGTATTTTCAATTGCTGAAGTGTATCTTAACAAGAAGCGAATAGTAATACCAGACAATGAACTAAGGTTTGGTTATCTATATGATGGACATTGGAAGATTTATAGACCACATTCAGATAGAAAGTGGAAATGGATGCCCAATAATGTACCGATTACAGCAATGGATGGTAAAGATGACATTAAAGATTGCAATGTTGCATTTATTACCAAAAGTAAAAAAGATTACATGGTTATGAAAAAGCTTTATCCATGTTGTTGTGCAGTACAGAACGAAGGTATGGGATGTTTCTCTGATGAGAATGTTCAATACTTACTAGATAACTCTAGAAAACAAATACTATCATTTGATAGTGATGATACAGGTGTATCAAATAGTAAAAAGATTACTGATATGTTTGGGTTTGACTATTGTAATGTTCCCAGAGAGTTCCTTAAAGAAGGAATTAATGATTGGGCAGACCTTGCAAGAGCACACGGACTTAAAGTAATTGAAGAATATTTAATAAATAAGAACATAATAAAATAGACATGAAAGCAAGAACTAAAAACAGCAGTACAGCTCAAAACATAATGTTAGGAGCACCAGTACCAAAACTAACAAAAACTTACAAACCTGTAAGTCATCAACAGTTAATAGACTTAACTCTTGAGAGTATATACCAATCAGGCTATACACTAGAGAGTCAAAGTTACTCTACTGCAAAGGATGGAGAAATAGCAAATGGCCGTTACACAATAGCCAACGTTGCTGATTCTGAGATGAAGTTACAAATTGGATGGCAGAACAGTTATGATAGAAGTTTAGCACTCAAGTTTGCACTTGGTACAACTATTATTATTTGTTCTAATGGCATGGTGAAAGGTGATCACGGTGCATTTAGAAAGAAGCATCAAGGAGACATACAAACATTTACACCCTCAGCTATATCAGAATATATCAAAGGTGGTGG
>JANZQE010000487.1:0-4319 GCA_038040705.1 Clostridium sp.
TCACTACCTAATTTAATACCTGCAACCATACTAGATATTACTTCTAAGTCTACATCTAGTCCAATTACACCTACAATGTTACCTTCGTTATCTTTAACTGATTTTGCAAAAGTAATTACATATTTTTTAAGTTCAGGGTTAGCTCCATCTATATATGGATTTGTAGCAATTGTTTTGCCATCATTAGTAATGGCATCCTTATACCAGCCTCTTGAAGTTGGATCAAAATCTGCAGGTAAGTCAGTCTTTGGTGCAAGGTACATTTTCTTATCTACAGTACCAAGATATATGTTTAAAGTATCCGGATGAGTTTTTATAAATCCGTCAAAGCTTTTCATTAGCCATTGTGCAGAATCAGGATTTGAATTAATCATCACTGCGTTTGGATCATTAGATAACATATCTGTAGTTTCATAGTTTGATTTATATAATGCATCTATGGCATCATTGACTCTTGATGTACTTTGATTTGCTATGGTATCAAATTCACTCTTTAAATTTGTTGACAAACTATAATACGTCCCCAAAGAAATGAATAGTATAGGTAAAAATGATGCCACAATAAGCAATGATATTAACTGGAAACTTAATTTTTTACCTTTTGGTTTTTTTAAACCATTTTTATCAAATTTATTTTTTTTCATAAAATAACCCCCGCTTCACTTTTATATTACTATATATTTCGATATATTTTTCTTTTTCTTTAGTGGAAATTTAAAATTTTCTCTATTAATTTGAATTTTTATATGTAATAAAGCAAGTATTAACTATTATTTATCTTTTAAGTTACATGTTTTTTCATTATACAAAAAAGAAGCATATCGAATATGCTTCTTTTTTGTATAAGTTGATGTTTTATATTATTCGATGTATTTAACTTCTTTTTCTACGTATATATATATATCTAATAATTAAAATCAGAATAGTTAATATAACTAAATAAGGTATAAATATTGATATAATTACAACAAAGTCTTTACCTAAATCAACTACTGATTTCACTGAGGAAACAAATCCGTTCGCAATTTTATCTCCAAAAGAAACAGGGTTTTCTTTAATTTTATGAACTTCTGATATCTGTATATTTAGTGTGCAATAATCTATTAAGTTATCCCATTTTTTAAGACTACCTGTTAAGCTTTCAATTTCATATCTAACTCTGCTTAATTCATTTTCTAAGGCTATTATATCTTGAAGTTCACCAGTTTTTTTTAGAAGTTCTATAAGTCTTTCCTCTTGAATAGTTAATGATTTTAAATGTGCCTGTGTATCAAAATAAACAGAGGTTATATCTTCAGTTGAAATTTGTTGAGTTGTAATGCTCCCTAAATTACCAATATCTAGTATGAAACTGTCAAATTTGTTCTTAGGAATTCTTACTATGAAATCACCACTTCTATTTTCTTCAGATGAATTTGTTTCAATACTTCTACCTGAAACATTAGAGCTTTGTATATAGGCTCCTATGCTACTAGCACTACTTAATACCTGTTTTACAGTTTCATCAAAGCTTAATGTTTCCATCCTTATTATTCCATTCCGGATTATCTTGCCCTGACCTATTAATGGGTCAACCTTATTATCATTCAAACTATTTTCTGTCTTAGAATCATTTTCTTCCGTAACAATACCAGAATTATCCTGACTTAACCCAATTTTATCTTCCAAAACAGACATTTCAGGTTTATTTTCAAAATTTGTGGTAGATTCAGATGTTTTAGCTCCACATCCCACAATAGCCATACTTGTAATTGCCATTACCATTAGTAAAGGTATTAAACTTTTGATTTTCTTTTTCACAAAATATCCCTCCTTAAATTATCCTATATATAAATATATACGTAAATAAACTATAAAAATATATGATTTCTTTTTTTTTTAGATCTTTATATAATATTAATCATTTAAAATAAAAATTTACACAATTACTATCACCCTTATGGTTAAACCAGAATATTATTATAGTGAAAGGGGGCTTTGTACATGAATTCTACAGAAAAATATGTCGGTAGCAAAGAAGAGTTTTATTTTTTCTTAAAAGATGAAATTATAAAATTATTCAAAGGGAAACTCAAAATAGAAGGAACTCGTGTTTTAGTACCGGATGATGAAAAGTTAAATTATGAATTTAATTATGTTAACGAAGAGGATTATGGAAATTTATCAATTAAAGTTAGTTGGGGACAAAAAAAACCACAAGAAGAAGAGCTTTTCAATGAATTTTTTAAAGAATTTTCTAAACAGGATATTCAAAAAGATGTTGACGTGAATAGTAAGAAAGATTCAAGTATGGTTATTGATAAAGTTTTAACTATGGATAAATATTAAATAATATTACCTGAGGATGCCTTATTTTCTTTTCCTCAAAAATTATTAACGCTCCTCAGGATTTTTACATATCTACAAATTTTTCTTTAATTTAGCATTAGGTTCAGATGGTAATTTAAATAATGGTATAAATCTATCTAGCCCAGTTATTGTAAGTAGCAATAATGAGCCTACTGCAATCATAGCCATAAAATTATATTTTATTATATCAATAGGTACAAAGTTATGAAGTGGATAAACAGCGGATGCTATACCTACATAAAAACCTACATACACATGCCACGGAATGAGTTGTGATCCGAATACACCAAGTGCGTCTCCAAAAGTAGCATTTCTTAAGCGTAATGTATACATGTCTTCATCACTAGCATCTACGTTATCTTCAAGCAAGTTTTTAGTTATT
Source organism: Clostridium sp. (assembly GCA_038040705.1). Taxonomy (GTDB): domain Bacteria; phylum Bacillota; class Clostridia; order Clostridiales; family Clostridiaceae; genus Clostridium_AD. Next base: position 2,732 of record JANZQE010000487.1, read on the forward strand.
GGTCCAACTGTTACAATTTGGGCCATCTCATCTGCCAACGCGGCATTTCCTAAAATACACAATATTCCATTGCAAAACATAAGTTGTCGTACATTTTTAGAGATATATGCAACGAATCTTGATAGTGGAGCAAATGCATCCATCTTCCCCATAATACCTCCAAATGCACCAACCCACATCATCATAACAATAACCCATGAACCTGCATCTGAAAATCCTGTCTCCATTAGCCCTAAAAATTCAGTTACAGATTCTATTGTTCCTGCTGCCAGTCCAAGAATTAAAGACGTTACTATTCCAATTCCTAAACACGCAAGAGTAGGAAGACCTTTTATTGCCACTGCTAGTACAATTAATAATGGAATTACCATATAAACAGGAACGCCAGTTTTAACTTGATTTAAGAGTTCAACCGCAGATGGGCGAGCTTTTTCAAGTGATGCTAATACATCTTTTGGAATTTGATTAATTGCTTCTCCTGCATTGCCAGCTATATTGGGTAGTCCCATTCCGACGCTTACACCATAGAAGACGATTGCGGTTATTACTAAACACATAATTGACCATACGCCTTGATGTCTAATTCTGTGTATAACTTCAACCTTTTGAATACCTGAACTTACAACGGTTGTATCAGAAATTAGCCCGATATTGTCTCCAAAGCAAGCCCCACCAGCGATTGCCGCTGTAGTAAGCAATATATTCCCTCCTAGTATATGGTTAAGCCATAGGAAAATTGGAGCACAGGCTGCAAAAGTTCCCCATGAAGTACCAGTTGCAATTGATAGTATTGACGTTACTAAAAATCCTGTAATAGCTACAGTTCTAGCTGTAACTCCAAGAGTTAATGAAATATTAATTATAGATGCACCAACTCCCGTCGCCATGAATGCTTCCGCCATTGCATATGCTGCCATTAATATAAAGAAAACCAATTGCATCTCTTTTACGTTATCCACGGCAGAATTAACAATGTCATTAAACTTAAATTTACATGTTAACGATGCTATTATGGCTGCGTAAATGGTTGCAATTGGAGCTGCAATCAATACATCCATTCCTGATATCATGAGTCCAGCCATTACAAATACTGGTGTTAATTTTAGTAAGTCACTCATGAATGAGCCTAATGTTCTAGTCATATATAAGTCCCCCATCCGGATTATAGTTTTGTTTACATAAAGCTGTAACCGCTTAAACTATTATTTGAATATTCCAAGGGGTTTACCAACTGGTAAAAATTGCTTTCCGAAATGACCGTTTAAAACCGATGCACCAGAACCATAAAAAGAAAATAATGAAATTAACAGTTCTGAATATGATGCTATTCCATGTGCAAATTCAGGCACAATATTAAATGTACTAAGTGCCAATCCTATGAATAAAAAATCAATTAATATAAAAATTATAAATAGCACCTTGTGAGTTTCTGCAGCTCCTATGGTCATAAACAATGTAAAAATCAAGTAGCCTACATAAGCAACCCCTAGTTGTTTTGGGTCAGCAGTTGATGCTAACTCTTGACCAAATACACCTGCTTTAATTAACCATGATGCGCCAACTCCCATCCAAAAGAATGCAAAAGCGC
>JANZQE010000488.1:0-4118 GCA_038040705.1 Clostridium sp.
AGTTTGGACCAGCCCAAAAATAGCCATGGACGCACAAGGAAGCACCAGAACTTACTGATGAACATAAAGACAAAATCGTAGAAGGTACGTCCGAGCAAGGAGAAGGAAAAGATTTAAGAGAACTAGAAACGCTAAGAGATAATTGCTTGGTTTCAATAATGGAAGCTTTAGCAGTTTATGACCAGAGTGCTGGACATGTTCTTTCAGAAGATAGAAAAACTCAAAAGGAACGTCTGGGACTTGATACATAAGAAAATGTATACATATAACATGGAATATTTAATTAATTTAGATGCATTGACAATTTAATTAAGTGGATAGATTTTACTTTATAATTTCACATTAAAAGGAATTGCGACATATTTCGCCAAAATTTGACTCTTGATTAGCTACATGATATATTTATTAAGTAACAACTTGCATTACGAGAATAGGTTGTTTGTTTTTATTTAACATCTGTAATATAACCATCTGTAATTTTTTAAATTTAAAAATTATTCAGGTGAAAAGGGGATGTTCAGGAACAATTCAATTTGTGATAGAAAGGTGGAAAATTTTGATACAGCTAAAAAAAATTAATAAGGTTTATGATGATGGCTTTCAAGCTTTAAAAGATATAGATCTTACATTTGAAGAAGGAAAAATTAATGTATTGATTGGGCCAAGTGGTTGCGGTAAAACAACTACAATGAAATTACTAAACAGACTGACAGATTTTACTGATGGCGAGATTTTAATAGACGGCAAAGACATTAAACAAATCAATCCAATTGAGCTTAGACGTAAAATGGGATATGTCATCCAAAATGTTGGATTATTCCCACACTTGAACATTTACGAAAATGTAGCTACTGTACCTAAACTATTAAAATGGGATAAAAAGCGAATAAAACAAAGAGTCGATGAATTACTAAACATGGTAAATCTTGATCCGAAAAGTTTTCGAGACCGTTACCCTTCTAAATTAAGCGGCGGTCAAAAACAACGAATTGGTGTTATACGTGCACTTGCTGCAGAACCATTTACGGTTCTTATGGATGAGCCTTTTAGTGCGCTAGACCCAATTACGAGGGAACAACTACAAGATGAACTCATTCGTCTTCAACGAGAGATTAATATAACGATTATTTTTGTAACACATGATATGGATGAGGCAATTAAAATAGCCGATCAAATTATTTTAATGAAAGATGGACGTATCGTTCAAAAGGGTTCACCTAGTGAAATATTAGCGAATCCGGCTAATGATTTTGTCGAAGAATTTATCGGGGTGGAACGACTAGAAAACGCTAAACCGTTGCCACCATTAAGTGAATTTATCAAAGTAGAGTATCCTTCGGTTTCATCTAAACATACTGTAGCGGAAGCTATTGAAATTATGATTAGTAATAATGTAGCGGAAATTCCTGTAATAAATAGGAAAAGAAAATATGTAGGAATAATAAGTATTTATGTTGCATTAGAAAACAAAAAGGCTAAATTAAAAGAGTTAACAAATGTTTCTGATAAACCATTATTAGAAAATATGGATATAAATATGGTTATGAAAGAAATAACCAAAATGAAGACATCTATAATACCGATTATTTCTGAATCGGAGGACTTAGTTGGAGTATTAGACCAAGATCAATTATTTAAGGCGCTACAGCAAAGTTATGAAAATAAGACAGGTGGTGTATAAATGGAGTTTATCTTAGATTACCTTAGCTTTTGGGGAGAAAAATATGAAGCTATTTTAGGGTATACCTATGAACATTTGATTATATCTTTTGTGGTTATTGTTTTATCTGTAGTGGTGACAGTACCGCTTGCCATATATATGACAAAAATGAAGAACATTAAGGTTGTAAATTTTATTTTTAACATAGCCAATTTTTTTCAAACAATACCAACCATCGCATTACTTGCAATTATGATTCCTATTTTGGGAATAGGCTTTAAGCCTGCAATTGCAGCATTGTTCTTATATGCTCTTTTGCCATTATTACGTAACACTTATACTGGGGTGCAATCAATTGATCCAAGTATCATAGATGCTGCTAAAGGAATGGGATTTAATACATATCAAAGAATGTTTAAAATTGAATTGCCAGTAGCTCTACCTTATATTATGTCTGGAATTCGTATAACTGCTATTTACGTTATTAGTTGGACCACACTTGCAGCGCTTGTTGGTGCTGGTGGATTAGGTGACTTGATAATAGCTGGTATTGGTTATAACGATAAATTTATGATTTTCACAGGCACACTATTAGCTATTGTTATTGCGTTACTAATAGATTTATTTTTAGGGAAGATAGAAAAAAGAATTTCTGAAAACTAATAATTATATAAAAAAAGGAGAATTATGACTATGAAAAAAATATTAATTGCTAGTTTACTAGCTGTACTAACACTTACATTTGTAGGATGTAGTAGTGAAAAGTCTACAGAGGGTGGGCACGTATTTGAGTATGGAGCACAAGAGTTTACGGACCCTAAAATTATGGGCCAGATTGTGAAGCAATTAGTTGAAGACCAAACGATTCATGAAGTGAATATAACAGAAGATATTCCAGCTAGTCCTCAAGTAATCGCATCACTTGACAGAAAAGATTTCGATATTGCTACCTTATATTCAGGAGAAGTATATAATAATCATTTTGATGAAGATAAAGTAGAATTTTCAACAGACCCACAAAAAACAATTGATCAAGCACAAGATTTATTTAGGGAAAAATATAATTTTAAATGGTATGATTCCATTGGATTTAATAATCAATATAGTATTGCTATCACAAAAGATTTTGCAGAAAAAAATAAGATAAGTACTATGACGGATTTAGGAAAGTATGCAGATAAACTAACATTAGGAACAGAAAGTACTTGGGTTGAACGTCCAAATGATGGATATAAAGCTTATCAAGAGACATATGGTTATAAATTTGGAGATGTAAGCGGGATGGCAATGGCATTAATGTATAAAGGTATTGCAAACGGTGAGTTAGATGTTGTTACAGCATATTCAGTTGACCCACAAATTTTAGATTATGATTTGAAACTGTTAAAAGATGATAAGGCGTTCTTCGCACCATATGATGCATCTTTAGTTGCTAGAAATGAAGTGCTAGAGAAGTATCCAGAAGTTGGTGAAATTCTTGACTCTATCGTTGGACTTATTAGCACTGACGAAATGACGGTTTTAATGCGTGAAGTAAATATTAAAGGGCGTAGCACAGAAGAGGTTGCTAAAGAGTTTTTACAAAAAGAGAATCTTATAAAGTAGAAAAAAGGGGATTAATATGGATTTCATTATTGAACTAGGTCAGTATATGATAGAAAACAGTACTGAATTATTTTTTCTAACAATTGAGCAGTTATTAATGGTAGCTTACGGTATTGGGCTAGCACTTATTATTGGAATACCACTCGGCATTGTTGCTGCAAAACATGAAAAACTTGCATCATTCATAATTTCATTAACAAGCATACTTCAATTAATCCCGAGTTTAGCCATGTTAGCTATATTAATGCTTTATTTTGGATTAGGATTTGAAACAATGGTAATAGGAATATTCTTATACTCGTTATTACCAATAGTTAGAAATACCTATGTTGGGATAAAAGAAGTAGATCCGAGTATTATAGAATCAGGTAAAGGGTCTGGTATGACGCCACTACAGCTATTAACTATAGTGCAATTTCCTTTATCTATACCTTTTATAATGGCTGGGTTACGAGTTGCTTGTGTTGTGGCAGTTGCAGTTGCATGTTTAGGGCCATATGTTGGAGCTGGCGGGTTAGGGACAGAAATTATGTCTGGGATTAGTCTGCAATTAGACGTTAAAATATATGCTGGTGCGATTCCAGCAACAGTACTCGCTATTCTTTCTGATACAATATTAGGGAAGTATGAGAAAAAAAGAAAAATAGCAAATACCGTAACATAGAGATAGAACATGCAACAATTCTTGATTAAAAAACTGTTGATATTTGGTGGATTAAATAGTTTTTGCAAATTTCTTCTGAGTATTCTCAGTTTCTTATTCATTATTCGATCTCGCGCTACTTAAATTTATATAAAAATAATACATAATAAATTATATACTATTTAAATTAATATCAAAAAACAAAGAGTG
>JANZQE010000489.1:0-8355 GCA_038040705.1 Clostridium sp.
CGCCTACTATTCTAAGTTCTAGAGGTAGGCGTGATTGTAATGTTTGAAAAAGACGCTCTACACGACCTTTTGCTTGAGGAACACTACTAGTTCTAATTTCAACACCTAACTGTTTACAGGCGTAGCCAAATTGTGTGAAGGTATCCTCCTCTGTGGTTGGAGCTTTTTTTTGTTTATACTCAAATACAGTTCTACGACCTGTAAAAAACATATATGGAATACCATATTCTAAAAGAATTTGATGAAATATATTATAGTATCCTTTTAAAGTTTCTTGGTGATCAAAGTAGGAACCAACAATAGACCCAGTTGAATCATCAATAGCTATGTGTAGTTGGGATTTTGCATCTCCAAACCATAGATGTAGCAACGCATCCATCTGGAGCATTTCGCCGAAATAAGCACAACGAGACCTTCTTGGATGAGCGTCTTCAATTGCTATAATACTTTTTTCAATGTAATCTTTTTTATGAATTGATAGAGACGAGGTTTTGAACTGCTCTAACAATTCTTTTTTTATCCTTTTTTTTGTAACACGACTGGCTTTAGGAGAGATGATATGTTCAGCCATAAGAATTGTGTTAACGGTACTAGGAGAGACGGAAATGTCCTCATGAGTATCTAGAAGTTCAGCATAATGGGTAAAGTTTGCTTCGTGATATTTAGTTTTATATAGATCTATAATCATACGCCTAATATCTTCTGAAATGGTATGGGTTGGTTTGATGCCTTTATTCCCATGGATGAAGAATTCCTTACCGCTAGAACGATAGCCTCTAATCATACGATTTAGATGTCTAACAGTGCACCCAATACGAAGGGCGGCAGCTTTCTTATTCCCATTAACTTCTACTATTTTTTTGATGATTTGATTTAAAATCTTCTTTCATATTTAAGTCTACCTTTCTGATTATGAACACCTCATTTATACATTCTTATGAGGTATATTCTACACTATATTTTTGTCTGTTTGGGACATAATCAAAAACGTGTACTAAGACATTATCATAAACGGATCATAAAATATAACAGTAATTACAAATTACTGTTGACAATATATTATAATAGAAGTATTATGATATTAGTGTTATAACAGTAATATCGTAATATTAATGTTATAACAAATGTATACTAATGTTAAATGAAATGTTGTAGGTTAGGTGAATTCTATAACAAAATGGAGGATGGAATTGGAATGAGTACAAATCAAGAGTGTTTTATATCAACAGCTGAAAAAGCCTATAAAATAATTTCACAAAATATATTTAATGGCGCGCTTGAGCCAGGGTGCAAGCTTTCCCGCCGTAAAATGGCTGAGCTTGCAGGTGTTAGCGTAATTCCAGTAATAGAGGCTTTAAAACGATTAGAGGATGATGGTTTGGTTGAGTCCAAGCCTCGATGGGGATCCTTTGTAATCGTTCCCACTTTAGAAAAAATTAGAGATATGTATGTTTTAAGAGAAGCTCTAGAGTGTCAAGTTGCTCGCGTTCTTTCTCAAAAAATAACTGAGGAACAGGCACAAGAATTACGACGTATTGCATATGAACTAGATAATCCTGAATATACAAATGAAATACTTGAACATATTACCAGCAAGCATTATGAGTTTCATTCTAAAATGGCAAGTTATACAGGGTCTGCTTCTTTGATAAACTCAATAAATAAAATTAACCTCTTTTGGATTCTTTATAATGCAATTAAAATAAGAAGAGCAAAATCTCCTATTCCTAAGGACTTTCATACGAGTTTAGTTGACGTAATCACTTTAGGAGACCCTGATAAAGCCGAGGCCAAGATGCGAGCCCATGTTTATGATTCGTTAAGGGCGATAGAAGCCACTTTTGGGGGTGAATAAGTAGAATATAGTTAATATCAGAATTATCATGTAAGGGTTTAGAGGAAAACTTTATTTTCCTCTGAACTTTATATATAAATCTCAGCATTATATATTTGGAAATCATTTTATAAAAAGGAGGAGAATTAAATGGGATTTAAAGTTTTAATTCCACAAGAGATATCTCAAGTAGGTAAAAATTATCTCTTAGAGCGTGGGTATGAAATAAAAATGGGGTCTGGAATAACTGAAAAGGAAATAATGAAAGATGTTGAGGATTGTGATGCAATACTGGCAAGGACAGCATCTTTTACGGCAGATGTTATAAAAAACGGGAAAAAGTTAAAAGTAATTGGAAGACATGGAGTCGGAGTGGACAACATAGACATTAAGGTTGCTGAGGAACTTGGAGTATGGGTTACTAATGCACCAGAGTCTAATGCAAATTCTGTTGCTGAACATACTTTAGGATTAATAATAGCATGTGCAAGGAATTTGGTAAGATCTGATAAGGCATTTAGAAATGGCGATTTTGAAATTAGAAATAAATTGAATGGATCGGACTTGGAAGGAAAGACTTTAGGGCTCCTTGGTGTGGGTAGAATAGGCACAATGGTTGCTAAAAAGGCAGCTTTTGGTCTTGGCATGAAGGTTATAGGCTATGATCCGTTTTTGACCAAGGACAAGGTAATCCCAGAAATTGAGCTTTCTAGCAAATGGGAATATGTACTTGAAAATGCTGATTTTATAAGTGTTCATATGCCTGCGACACCAAATACAAAGGGTATTATTGGGAAAAAAGAATTTAAAATGATGAAATCTACTGCATACTTTATAAACTGTGCAAGAGGTGAAGTTGTGAATGAAGCAGAACTAATAGAGGCACTGCAGACCAATGAAATAGAAGGTGCTGGTCTTGATGTATTTTCACAAGAACCACCTGCAAGAGATAATCCATTATTTCAACTTGAAAATGTAATAGTAAGCCCACACAATGCAGCACTCACAAAGGAAGCTACTACGAGAATGGCATTACATGCAGCTATGGGCATTGATGAAGTGCTTTCTGGAAAGAGTCCAAAGTGGCCTGTGAATAATCCAAAAACAAAAATCTAATTGTACACGATTATACTTGCAATTAAGACTTATTTTAATAAATGAGTTTTAAATAAAAAAATACTAGGGGGAATAAAAAATGAATTTTATACCAAAAGGAATAATTCCTGCACTGATCACACCACTTACAAAGGAAGGTAAATTAAATGAAAAGGCATTAAGAAAGCTTTTAAACCACGTAATAGACAATGGAGTGCATACAGTATTTGTAGCTGGAACAACAGGCGAATTTTATGGATTAACTCCACAAGAAAAAAGAGAACTATTTCAGATTACGGTGGATGAAGTAAGAGGAAGAGTACCTATTTATGCAGGAACAGGAGCAATTACAACTAAGGATTGTATAGAACTTACAAACATAGCTGAAGAATGCAAAGTAGATGCAGTATCAGTACTTACACCAATGTTTATAAGCCCAAGTCAGAAGGAAATATATAACCATTACAAGGTAATTGCAGAAAACACAAGTTTACCTGTACTATTATACAACAATCAACCAAAGACAGGAGTAACTATTACAGCAGCTACAGTTGCAAAATTAGCTGATATAGATAACATAGTAGGTGTTAAAGACAGTACTGGAGATATGACATTAACGGGCGAATATATAAGACTTACAAAGGATAAGAAATTTAGTGTACTCATGGGGAGAGATACAATGATACATGCGGCGCTTTGTTATGGAGCAACAGGTTCAATTGCAGCATGTGCAAATATAGCACCAAGGTTATGTGCAGACATATATGACAAATATATAGCAGGAGATATAAAAGGTTCATTAGAGGCTCAATATCAGCTTGCTCCACTTAGAATAGCATTTGGGTTAGGATCATTCCCAACCGTTATAAAGGAAGCTTTAGAACTGCTTGGAATTGAAGCAGGTCCATGTATGGCACCTGTTGGACCTATGTCTGTTGAAGAAAAAGAACAACTTAGAAAAGTGCTTACAGAGATGAGATTACTGAAATAAAAATTAATATTTGGACATAAAGCGGCAATATCTATTTGAGATTTGATAATATAGGAAAATAATGGGGGGGAATAAAAAAAATGAAAAAAATTTTTACCTTACTTCTAACGGTTATTATGGTTACTTCAATTACAGGATGTTCCGATAAGAGTGATTCAACGGACATTAAGGATACTACAAAATCAGAAATTTCTACAACTGATTGGCCTAAAAAACCTATCCAGATGCTTGTTCCATACAACCCAGGTGGAGACACTGACTTTAATGCTAGGGCTTATGCAAAAAGGCTTGAAAAGGTTCTTGGACAGCCTGTTGTTGTAACAAATGTTGCTGGAAGTGGTGGTGCAATTGGCAGTCGCCAGGCTAAGGATAGCGTTTCTGACGGATATACTTTACTTTATTATCATGTTTCCATGTTTGTAAACCAGGCAGTTGGTGCTACTGATTATGGTCTTGAAGCTTTTGAACTTGGATCAATTACTGGTAGAAATGGAGGTAATGTTATAACTGTTAGTGCAAAATCTCCTTACAAGACTTTAGATGACCTTATGAAAGCATCTAAAGCTAATCCCGGTAAACTCACTTTTGCTGCTAACGTTGGTGCATCCACTTCAGTTATGGGACATCTTCTCAATGATGCAGGAGGAGAATTTAATCTAGTTGATATGGGTGATACAAGTGAGCGTGTTGCCGCATTAATGGGAAATCAACTTGATGCTATTCCAAATGCACTAGGAACTACAATTCCTTATATTGAATCTGGTGATTTCAGAGCCTTAGCTATAATAGAAGACGAGAGAAACCCTCTATATCCTGACCTTCCTACAGCAATTGAACAAGGTTACAAAGGTGTTTCTCTTCCAATCTACTATTTCACCGCATTCCCTAAAGGAACTCCTGCTGATATTGTCGATAAGTTTAATTCGGCTTGTGAAGAGATTTCGAAGATGGACGACTACAAAAAAGAAGTTGCAGATGCATATATGCAGAATCCATACTTTGTAAAAGGAAAGGAAGCTAAAGATATTCTTGAAAAACAACAGGCAGGTATATTAGAATTAAAAGATACACTTATGAAGGCAAAATAATGGTATAAGCCATATTTTGATTTTTAAAAAGTGGCATAATGGATATTGCTTTAATGTGATATCCATTATACCTTAAGAATTTCAGCAAAATATCATTACCTAAACTATACAAGGAGGTTATTATGAGCAAAAGTAAAGTATCACTATATTCAGGCATTCTATTTCTAGTATACGGTATTTGTTTATTAGTAGGTTCCCTTTTTATAAAAAATTCAGGTCTCACAAAACTTGGAGCAGGCTTTATTCCTGAAATAGTATCCATACTTATGATCGCATTGAGTACTATATTGGTGATTCAAGGTTGGTTTGAAATGAAATTAACCAAAGCACAGGTGAATAATTTAACAAAGACAAAGGAAGCTGAGAAGGTTGATAATAAAACAGTTCTAATGACAATGGTTATTATTATAGTATATGTTGCTTTGTTAAAGTCTGTAGGATTTATCATTATGAGTATTCTCTATCTTTTCTGCCAGATGGTTTTGCTTGAAAATACTAAATTAAATAGAAAGAAGATTATTATTTTACTGATAATTGCGATTGTAACACCGATTATTATAAACTATATATTCGGTCAATTTTTTAACCTAACGTTACCTGAGGGTATATTACGTTAAGATCATCTAATTAAAGTCGGCAATAATTGAAAACTTAGTTTTTAATATTGAAAAAACAAAAATAATATTGAAATACAATATAAGGTGTTATTTTAATTTAAAGTAAGCTACCGATTTAGAATAGTTTTCTAAATCCATTTTAACACTGTCACCTTGAAGTTAGGAAGTTTTTCTACCAAATCATTGTTAAGTTTCCCAATTAAACATAAGTGATACCCCCAAAAAAAAGATAAGCATGAAAGTAAAATGAATAAAAATAAAATATACAAGGAGGTAAAATAAATGGAAGCTATTTTTGCAGGAATTGTAGCGGTATTCACGTTGCAGACCATACTTTTAATTATAGCTGGTGTGGTTATAGGTATAGTATTTGGTGCCATCCCAGGTATGAGTGCCGCTATGGCAATAGCGCTTTGTCTACCAATTTCCTTTGGTCTAGGGCCCGTTGAGGGGTTATCCCTTCTGTTAGGTCTTTACATAGGCGGTATTTCAGGTGGGCTTATTTCGGCAATTCTTCTTAAGATGCCTGGAACACCATCTTCAATTGCAACAGTGTTTGATGGTTATCCCATGGCACAAAACGGAGAGGCCGGTAAGGCACTAGGTGTAGGAATTGTATATTCTTTTTTAGGTGGACTATTCAGTATTTTATGTCTAATATTTATTTCTCCAAGTATCGCAAAAATTGCTGTTAAATTCTCTCCATATGAATACTTTGCAGTTGGCATCTTTGCCCTCACATTGATTTCAAGTCTTGCTGAAGGAAGTATTGTCAAGGGTTTAATTAGTGGATTGTTTGGTGTTTCAATTGCGTTAGTAGGTTCAGCTCCTATTGACTCTTACAAGAGATTTACATTTGGTATACATGATTTCGATGCAGGATTCTCTATGTTGGCTGTTTTAATAGGTGTTTATGCTATATCTGAGATTATATCTGCATCAGGAAACAAGGCTAAGATACAATCTAAGGACATTATGAAATTTAAGATGAAAGGTTTTGGGTTTACTCTAAAAGAATTTTTCGGACAGAAATGGAACTTACTTCGTTCTAGCTTAATTGGCACAGGTATTGGAATATTGCCAGGTATGGGAGGAGGAACTTCGAACATCCTTTCCTATGTAGCAGCTAAGGGCCAGTCTAAATACCCTGAAAAATTTGGTACAGGTATAATAGACGGTATTGTTGCATCTGAGAGTGCAAATAATGCATCAATTGGTGGGGCTATGATCCCTCTTCTTACTCTTGGAATTCCAGGGGATGCTGTTACAGCTATCCTATTGGGTGGTTTTATGATTCACGGTATAACTCCAGGCCCAATGCTGTTTAGAACTAACACCGAACTTGTGTACAGTATATTTGCTGCTTTGGTGGTTGCAAATATTGTTATGATAGTTGTTCTATTCTTTGGTATTAGGCAGTTTGTAAAATTATTACAAGTGCCTAGGAATATTCTTTTATCAGTTATTCTGGTGCTTTGTGTAGTTGGTGCAATTGCAAACAATAATAGAATATTTGACGCATATGCTATGGTCGCTTTTGGGTTAATTGGTTATGGATTATCAAAAATAAAATTCCCAATTCCTCCTGTTATCCTGGGATTTATTTTGGCTCCTTTAATTGAAACGAACTTAAGAAGAGGACTTATGCTTAGCAATGGAAGTATGACTCCATTCATTACAAAACCGATTTCTGCAGTATTCTTGTTAGCGGCGGCACTGTCTATCATATACTCTTTCTATAAAGAATATATGAAAGCAAAAAACTTGAAATTAAAAATAAATAATATCTCAAGCTAATTTTCAATTTCATATGTGTAATTAAGCTACTTCCCTAGACTGGGTTTCCAAATAGAGATACTAAAAATAAGTAATCGTAGGAGCTAAGGAGTTTGTGAAATCTCAGATTATGAGGGGGAATATTATGGACTTAAAAGGAAAGGTAGCTATCGTCACGGGTGGTGGTAAAGGAATAGGTAGAATAATATCCAGGCGTTTTGCCCAAGCCGGGGCTAACTTAGTTCTTGTTGCAAGAACACGAGAACCTTTGGAGGATATGGCTGAAGAGGCAAAACAGTTAGGGTGTAGAGCAATAGTAATTGTAGGTGATGCTTCTCATGAAGACGTAGCAGAAAGAGCAGTTGATCAAACAATAAGTATTTTTGGTAGAATTGATATTTTAGTAAATAATACAGGTATAGAAGGCCCTAATTCTTATATTTCTGATATATGTCTGAAGGATTGGAACGAATCTATGGCAGTTAATTTAAACTCTGCATTTCTATTTTGCAAAAAAGTAATTCCATTTATGAAAAAACAACAAAAGGGATCAATTATTAATATTTCTTCTCTTTCCGGAACAAAAGGGATAAAATGTCGCAGTCCATACTGCGCTTCAAAGTGGGCAGTGATTGGCATGACCCGTGCTATTGCTGAAGAGTCAGGACCGGATAATATCAGAGCAAATACTGTTTGTCCTGGTGCAGTTAAAGGGGACCGTATGGATAGAGTTCTGCATAAACGTGCTGAAGATTATGGAGTTTCTTATGAAGAGATAGTTAGAAGAACTACAATAGATACTACTCCTCTACAACGGTTTGTTGACCAGGAAGAAATAGCCTCTACTGTATTATTTTTGGCAAGTGATGAATCTTCAGGCATAACAGGTGAAGAAATTATAGTTTCTGGTGGTAGGAGATAAAATAGAACGAGCATAGTTTTAAGAAATGGTAT
>JANZQE010000490.1:0-5120 GCA_038040705.1 Clostridium sp.
TGATAAGTACCAAAGCTTTTCCATAAATCCACCCCAAATCATATATATTTTTCACTAAAAGTTATGTTACAGTGATTATATCATAAATGGAAGCATTCTATGGAAAACTGCTTACATATTTTGTTTGATATTTGATTTATCCCTAATTTAAGAATTAGTAAATTAATAAAATTTATCTTTTAACGACATAAGTTTTAATCTTTAATTGTTATATTAAAATCATTTATGTTAATTGGTAGTTTCCTTAGCTCTTATTAGAGCATTTTTAGTTAATACTGGTGCAATTAATTCCGTAACAATTGTGGTAGCTAAGAGTATTGCTATTACTAAAGACCCTAGTTCAGTACCACTAAATTCTTTACTAACTGTGATAGCTAGCCCAATAGCAATTCCTACTTGCGAGAGTAGTCCAAAACCTAAGTACTTCTTTACCGCTATAGGTGCATTTGATATTTTAGCACCGAGCGACGCCCCAGATATTTTACCGATTATTCTAAATATGAAATAGGCAATTCCTGTTACACCTATTTGTGGTAAGTAAGAAATATCCAATCTGCATCCAGCTAGTATAAAGAAAGCAGAAATAATAGGGGGAGAAAAGGTCTCTAAACTTGAAAATGCTTTTTCACTGTGTGGTGATACATTAGCAACTATAATACCCATAGCCATAGCAGTAAGAAGGATAGATAAATTAAATATTGAACAAACACCAACTAATAGTAAAAGTATTCCTGAAATGAATTTAAGAACTTCATCTTTACTTCTAAATTTATGGAGTAGGTAACATAAAATTATTCCTAAAGCACAGCCTAAAGCAATTTCTGCTGAAATTTCTATTATTGGATGTATAAAAATCTGATATATTGTTATCTGTTTATGTTTTATTAAGCCCTTTGCTATGGAAACTGCCATAGAGAATAACATAAGGCATAATGCATCATCAACGGCTATAACCCCTATTAACGTGCTAGTTAACGCTCCCTTAGATTTAGATTCTTTTAAAACCATTATAGTTGCAGCTGGAGCGGTTGCTATTGCTACCGTGCCAAGTATTAAAGCTGTAGCTATTTGATGTGTTAAAAAATACACTGCAATTGTAACCAATGAAAAGGCTCCAAAAGCTTCACATGCTGCAATTATAAAAATAGACTTACCTAGTTTTTTTATAACTGCTACTTTAAGTTCACTCCCAATATTAAAAGCAATAATTGCTAACGCGAAATCACTAATAAATGATAGCTTGTCTATCATCTCCGAATCAACAATTTTAAGCCCTGAAACCCCTAGAATTAATCCTGCAATTATATACCCAGCAACAGATGGCATTTTAAATTTTTTCATTAATTCACCAAATATTACTCCTACAATTAATGCTGTGCCTATACTTATAAAAGCATTCATATTTGTTCACTCCTTTGTTTTATAACGCATGCCTTTTATATTACACCTATTTAAAATATGTGTAAATCAATATATATTTTAACCCTCAGTAGTGATATGTGAAATACCATACATACACTTTAATTGTTAAAGGTTATACTTTACTCAATACAAATAATTTAAGATTGGAGGTAATACAATGGATTTAAAATTTGAATTAACAAAAGTAAATGAAAACTTTATGAAGGTAGCCCCAAAAGATATTATTGATTTATTTAAAAGACAAGCAGAAAAGCTTGCACACAAGGAAATAGAAAAAACGGCTTTAAAATTAGGTGATAAACTACCTGACTTTGAACTTGAAAATAGTATTGGTGAAAAAATAAATTCTTATGATTTATTATCCAATGGCCCCTTAGTTATTAGTTTTTATAGAGGGAAATGGTGCCCATATTGCAATTTAGAAATGCAGGCATATCAAGAAGCTCTTCCTGAAATAAAGGGCTTAGGTGCTCAATTAGTAGGTATTTCTCCTGAACTACCAGACAATTCTATGTCCTTAGTAGAAAAATACTCATTAAAATTTGAAATTTTAAGTGATATTGATAATAAATTAGCAAATAAATTCGGTTTAACTTATTATGTTGAAAAAGAATTACAAGAAGCTTATAAAAATCTTGGTATCGATTTGGTTTCATCTCAAGGAAACAGTAATTATGAATTACCAGTTCCAGCAACATATGTAGTTAACAGCAACGGTACTATAGTTTTAGCATTTATTAATACAGATTACACAAAGAGATTGGAACCTTGTGAAGTCATAGAAACGCTTAAAGGGTTACACAGTTAATTTTTTAAAGTTAATGATATTCTTTTATAAAAAATAATGACCCCATAGGAGTTAACTAGAAGTTATCTCCTATGGGGTCAAATTGTTTTTTACACATGATACATTATCACTGGAAATTTATTATCATTCTAATGCTACCCCAAGTCCGTCAGCAATTCTATTAACATAATTAAAATATGCTGTAACCTGATTAATATCAAAGATATCTCTATCAGTAAAACCTACTTTTCTTAAGGCTTTAACATCATTTTCTTTAATATTATATGGTTCTTTCGTAAGCTTTTGAACATAATATAACATAAGTTTTTCTTGTTTTGGTATATCTGCTTTAGTAAAATCCTCGGCTAGTTGACGTGCAATTTCGTTTTTCTCAGTAGCAAAACGGAGAGCCTCTCCGTGATGGGTTGTTCAGTAGTGGCAGCTGTTTGTACTTGACACCACCACAGCAATCATTTCTCTTTGTCCTCTTGATAAACCTGATTCGCCAAACATAATAGTTTCGTATAGATTCAAGTGTGCCTCCATTGCATCTGGATTCAAACTATGAACCATAAGTATATTTGCCACACTGCCCTTTGTTCTACCCACAATTCTATCATATAATTTTCTTAATTTTCCTTGAGATTCCTCCATACCAATTTGCTTTATCCAAGCCATTAAATCACTCCCAATTATTATAGTTTTCGTTATTAACTCTTTTCATATTCGTTTACATTTTAAAGCTGCTGCACCCAAGAGTATGGCACCTCGGTAACAGTTCCTGGCTCCTTCGCATTTTCAAGCAAACCAAGCGCTTCCCTAAGCAAAAATAGTTGCATTTTTTTATTTCTAGGGAATCCCAAAGGGGCACCAAAAGGAAACTGAGTTAATATAGTTCGTGGCGGTATAACTGTATCCACTACTTCTGTGAACATACTTATAGTCACTGTGGGGATTCCTAATTCTTCAAGAACTCTTGCCATCACTCCTACAGAGTGGTTGCAAATAGGTCAAACAGGAGCTAAAATTACAGCATCCACCTTCTGCTTTTGCAAATCGCGCGCAATCCTCATTGATAAATCTTGTTTTAGCCCATCTAAATTTAATATAAAGCCACAAAATGAATAATTTACTTCAGCTAGTTCACCTATAGACTTCTCCTCTTCAAACTGCTTTAAAATTTCTAGTGGGAGTGCACAATTTAGATCCTCTAGAACGTATTTATGATTATAATGGGAATGAGCTATACTTAACTCTTTTATAGTGGAATTACTTGGAATTCTTCTGAAGGTTAGATCACCAAGAGGTGCTTCCGTATCAAAGGGCTCTTCTGTTTTAAGATGAAATCCTCCAGATGAAATAAATGCAATCTTACATTCTGAAATTGGTTTTTCTAAAACTTTAAATGGGATTTGCTTACCTTGATTATTTATAAAGTGAAAATCTGAAAACCCCATACTATGTACATTTGCTTCTATTGATTTTAAATCCATATATTTCCTCCTTTTAACTTACTTATAAATTAAATTATACTAAACTATACTTAGTAAGTATGTGAAATTTTATACAGAACATTATTAAACATATCTTCTTCTCCAATTTATCATAAAAAAGTATATGTATCAATACACCAAAAGTTTTATTCATCCTATTATATATTCTACAAAAACTTATAATTTGAGATTAGGAGGTGATTTAAAGTGTTTATGTATCATCTAAAGGGTTTTCTACTCTAAATATAAACGTAGTATTCTATACGCTAAATCTATTTTTAATTGGGCTTGGTGGCAACTACTTCGGTGATGGATTAGATGTGTTATTTGGAAGCTATGTTCCTGAAGTCTTAAAAATAGGTATACTATTGTACGCAGTTCCTAGTTACTATATAATTATAAAAAATGATTTGAAGAAATATATGAAATCTAATAAAATAAAAATTAAGTCCCATTTAGAAAGATTCTAAATGGGACTTGTAATCTTGGACTATTAATTCATACTATATTCAACTATCTCCTCCCCGTACTTTAGGGGTATAACCTTTACTGGATTAAGTGCGATGGGTGATAGTACATTATCCGTATTACTAAAAAGCTTTTCCTTGGTATATTTTATATCTTCAATACCTCTTCCTAACCTCAAAGAAATTCGTTAAAAATATACTGCGCTTAAAATGAACTTTAGAATTTATCTAATGTTAATTTTTATTTAATACAGTATATTTATAACATATTAAATTAAGATGAAATTGTGCATAGTATACCTAAATAGGAGTTAGAAAAACAACAAGAATATGTGGTATCTGTAGGCATTCAAACCTAAATTACTTTTTTCCCAAAATCCTTTGCTAAAAATACTGTGGCTATGAACTTAATCGGTATAACACATATCTCATTTTCTGCTTCGGTAATAACAACCCCGTCTTCTACCCTTAAAATTAATAAATTCTTGAAAACCCCTTCACGCCCGTTGAGCAAAATATCTACTTTTCTCCCTGTTAATTTAGATAATAGTTTTTTTAAATAGTCATCTTCACCTTCCGGCATTTGTCTATAATGTACAGGAATCTGACCATAAGGCATACATGTATACATCATGGTATAACTCATCTCCTAAGTATTGTTTTATCCCATTATATGCAAATAGACCACCGAGGGTTCCAAACTTGAAATTGTATCTTCTTTCATTGGAAAACTCTACTTTCCGTACGCAACACACCTTCTTATAGAAGGTACATATTAATATACTATAATATGATTATTGATTAGTTCTACTATTCCATGTCTCATAAAATTCAGGATAATTTGCTTTTAAATAATTTAAATACTGTTCTTTACATTTAAGTTTTTCAAATGTTCTAAGCATTTTAAAGGGATATGTTGCCTTTTTATCTAAATACCGCGCAGTATCAATA
>JANZQE010000491.1:0-6916 GCA_038040705.1 Clostridium sp.
TTTCTTAATTCTCTTATATTATTTTTCATCTTTCCCAAGTTTCCATTTCAAAAAAATTTGGGTTCCAAAATAAATAATATTTTGCGACAGTAATAAGAGAGCTGCTAATCCGATTTTCCCTGTATATATAACCTCATAAAATTGCATCATTTATTATAATGCCAGCATATTAATCTCTATAGTCGATATGAGTTTAATAAAAATCCTGAGCCTATCAACATGGATGGAATAATTCAGGAACTGGCTCAGTTCCAGGTATTCTCTGACTAATAATTTGCTTATTCCCACTTTTCGGTGGGTGGGCAAAAATACCCCATTTTGTAGTTCTAAATTCAAGACATTTAAGTAGAATCGGAGTATACATTATTAAAAAACATTTATAGAACCTTTATATCTATTAAATTCTATACAACTGTAAAGTATACAAATCCTCCTCCAAGTTTTGTATTATTATACCATAACGCAAGGTCGACTTTTTTAATTAATTCTTCATCTAAAATGTTCACAAATGCGCTTTTTCCATCTTCTGAATACTCTAGTGAAATTATAGTAACCCAGTGCCACCGTTGTAAATTTTTTTCTTCACCATTACATAAATTTAGAAATGCTATAGGCGCATCATTACTAAGTCCATCTTGTAAGAAATTCAATACTTCAGATAATGTAGGACGTTTAGATTTATCTTTAGGCAAATCTAAGCAGTTATAGTTAACATCTAACTCTAGTGATT
This sequence comes from Clostridium sp., assembly GCA_038040705.1. GTDB lineage: Bacteria > Bacillota > Clostridia > Clostridiales > Clostridiaceae > Clostridium_AD. Next base: position 731 of record JANZQE010000491.1, read on the forward strand.
TTGTATAAGCAAGTACATCTTCATAAAACATTTTAATTGTGGGTATACCCTCTTTTGTTGGTGTAACATATTCCCAAACTTCTTCCATTAGAGATAAACAGCTCTCATTGCTGGTTATACTTTTATCTGCTTCAAAAATAGACCTACTATGATTTAGATAAAAGATAAGAGCACTTGCTGTAGTAGGTCCACAGCCCGATTGGCGTTGCCACTCTGTAGTATACCATTCTTGATTGCAGCCATTAACCATTTTGTTTGTACTTTTATCTAATACCTTAAATAAATCTGGATTTTCTATTGACTTTACAATCATATTAACTCCTAACTTCGAGTTTTAACTCTCTTACTATTATTTTTGCCGTTTCTAATGCTACCTCTCCAGTAAAACGAACACATTGCTCCATATGTTCTGGAGATCCTAGTGTCATATCTTTTGTTAAAACTCTACAGCATAAACATTTATGTTTTTCCCTAAAAATATCATGTAACTCTTTAGATAAAGCCATAGTTTTAACGACCTTTGTATCCTTTGCACTAGACCTACCGAAAAATAAGCCTATAGACATAATGCCACCTACCACTGCACCACAAGTACAACCAGATCCACCCATGCCTACTGGGAATCCCGAAGCCATAGCTACAATATCATCAGATATAGGTAAGCCAAATTCGTCCTTAATTGTCTTTACAATTGATTCAGAACAGAAAAAATCTCCGTTCCGGTAATAATCTTCTGCTGTAATTTTTATTTTTTGTAAATCTATAATCTTATTCAAGTTAACCCCTCCAAAATAATATTATTCTAGCCTATTAGAAAATTTCGACCCATAATTAGCTTACTCTAAACATGGCTAATATAATAATATGTTAATGTATACCTACTTTTCCTTTTCAATCTTTTGAAGTTCGCTATCCCACTCCTCGCTGTCCAGACCAACAACACATTTTCCATCCACCCGCATATCTAGTCGATGCTTGCAGCGAAGTATTTCTTCCTCCATTAAATGGAGCGGAATGCTGGCAACTGCAGATTTTACAAAAGCATCAAAGGTGTCTTCAGCCGGGCGATAATAATAGAAAGTCCACTTGCCCTCCTTTTTTTCATATACAAGGCCCGTGTTTTTCAAAACCTTTAGATGACGGGAAACATTATACTGTGTTTCTCCTAACACGTCCATAATCTCAGAAGCGCAAATCTTAGAGTCAATGGTGCAGAGAAGCCAAATAATCTTGAGTCTTGTTTCATCAGATAATGCCTTAAAAGTTGATGTATATTGTTCAAACGGATTTGGTTTATACACTATAAGCCCCTCCTTAGAAATAATAACGCATGTGCATGTATGTATTTTCATTTTAGTTTATTGTATGAAATCAAATGTATTTTGTCAAGCTGCTACATACTTTCAATTACCTACTTGACATTAAAAACTTCTTGTCATATAATAAAACACATGCACATAGTTGCATGTAAGCATGTAAATATGCAATATTATGTAGGAGGCTATTAAATGATAAACGAACAATTTCAAATTGCACTTGGAGAATTTTGGCATGTTGGTTCGGTACTGGTGGTTATAATCGCAGCTATATCCATCGTTACCGGCTTTGTAAGAGAGTATATCCCCCAGGAAAAGCTCCAAAAAAAATTAAAGAACCAGAATACAGTCAAGGGCGCAATTATGGGAGCAGGGCTTGGAACACTTACTCCCTTTTGTAGTGCTTCGATGGTGCCGGTTGCAATGGGTATGATTGAAATGTCAGCACCATTTACAACAGTACTTCCCTTTCTAATTTCTGCTCCTCTCGCAAATTTTGTTGTGGTGGGCATTATATTTGCTACATTCGGATTTAAAGTAGCGGTTATATATTTCCTATGGGTATTTTGTGGAGCGATTATTGCAGGACTTACCATTGGGCGCAGCAAGGTCAAAAATCAAGTTAAGAACTTGGCTGAAATTGCGAATGAAAAAAAGAGAGTAAAAGCAACAGCGTGTGGTACAAAACAGAAAGCAGCACCAACTTGTTCTGCAAATGTTACGACTTCAAGCTGCTGTGATCCAGCAGCAAATACTTCTGAACAAGCCGCTGCTACAACTTGCTGTGCCTCAGCACCAGCAAATGGAGGGCATAGTGAGAAGGTTCGTGGTGCTTTTCAGTTTGCACTGGCTCTTTTTAAACAAATTGCGCCTTATGCAATATTAGGTGCAGCAATAAGCGGACTTGCACTTGCATTTATTCCAAGTACCGTTGTAGCAAAGTACGTTGGAAATGACTCCTGGTATGCCATACCTCTCGCAGCTATTATCGGAGTACCGCTATATTTGCGTATTGAGATAGCAATTCCGCTACTTAGTACTTTGCTTACAAAAGGTATGAGTATGGGAGCAGCTATGGCTCTACTTATAGGAGGTACAGGGGCAAGTCTTCCTGAACTTGCTATACTATCTTCCATGCTAAAACCTAAGGGTATTATTGTCTTTACTTTGACTGTTTTTGTGCTTGCAACATCAGGTGGAATTTTATTTATGTTCATTTAATGGCTTTAATTATAAGTCTTTCTGGTTGTGGCCAAGCATTTGTAAACATTTTAGATGAATAGATAATTAAGAGGATTGACCTTGCGCTGCGGTACAATACTAGAACGCTTGGTGGATAATTTATATATTTTACAAAATAGTAAACGGGAGGGATCTAGCGTAGTGAGAAGTCATAAGATATGGAAATCAATTAAGGGTGCGTTGGGATATTGTCCCTACACCATAGCAGGGAAACAAGTTGCAAATAAAGTTTCTGGCAAAAGGCCGGCAGAGAAAAAATCTGAAACGCCTAATGATAATGAGATACGGCTCAAAGTAGGAATGAAAAGTGGTCGCAATATTGCATTGGTTGGTCTATTTTGTCCTATTTTCTGGTTATCGCTATTCATGGGTGCAACTGGTTCAAGGCTACTGGCCAATGCTATTCACTCTGGTATTATTATCTTTATGGGTTCAGTATATTATTCAATTAATTATGCTATGCTGCGGCGCCTTCGCTTAAAATTATAATCAAAATAAATAAAGAAATTATGGTAACAGAGATTATTAATTGTGACATATTGTTGTATATAGCCTGAAGATTACAGCATGTGATATTTCAACTAATATAGACCATTGTAGTCTATAATGTTAGATTAACTAATACCCTCACTTTATACTTAATTATTCCAAGGTTTGTTTAAATATAAAATAAACAGGTGTCACTCATGTTTATTTTGTCTGTTTATAAATAGCTATGATGATGACATACTATGGCATCATCATAGCTTTAATTGTTTTTTACTGCGAAAAAAGCTATGAAATAATCCTTTCTTTTGATTCTGCTCCTCTCTTAGAAAAATCTCCTTCTGCCTTTTTAGAGCTGCCGTTATTATTTAAAAGAGTAAATATATCAAAGAAATCTTTCATTCTACTATTAAAAATATAGTTAATAAGTTATTGCGTCTTGGTATTCAACTATGAACTAAAATTATTTTAAGGGGGGTGCACGATGCGTTATAAAAAAGAATTAAAAGATGCTGTTAAATCTTCCTTTGGAACGTGTTTAGGGACTTTTATTGGAATAGGATGTATAATCTCATTCATTTTGATTTTGGTTGTTTCTTAGCTTATTAAAATAGCAAAATCGAAAAAAATTTAGAATAAGTATTTGCAGTTGTATCGCAATCTTCATAACGGACACATAAGTAGTAATTAATTGGATGTAATATATGAAGAATCAGCTTAAAATTTTAAGCCATAATATTGTTATAGTATAAAACATAAAAGAGCAGAAATCTCTGCTCTTTTATTAGTTCATTTAGCGGTATATCCCAACATGACCGGCTATCTTCACTAACCCACCTAAATAAATTACTGAACAATAGTGTAATCAAAAATAAATGTTTTTATTCACATACATATGACATTATCTATATATTTGATTACTCCATTTGTGGCAGTTATTTCAGGCACGTTCTGCTTAACTAAATTAAATTTATAATACATTGAATGTAAAGGGTCAACACGTTATGTTCCATTCAGAAAGCTTAATAAAGCATTGATAAGTGTATATTGCTCAAAAAATAACAATTCTATCACTCTACCTGTATATTTCTTTCATTGGTCTATTTTTGGGGAGGTAACTTAACATAGTTATCAGTTTAAAATACACCACGCACCTTTATTTTTCACTATGGGTAAACTCATCTTTTATTCTTCTAAGCAACTCATCATCGGTTAATACATCTATAGCTGTTAATACGCTTGCCCCTAAGGCTTGGATCATAGATTCATAGGCCAAAGGTGTTTTACTTGCATTTGCAAATTCCTTTGTATGTGCAGTTATATCAATATTGCTTATTCCAAAATATGGGTGTATAGTCGGTACGACATGACTCACATTTCCTGTATCACTAGAGCCAGCATCCCTTGGAGGATATATTTTATCTACTCCCATGTCTAGTATCCTCCTCTGATAAACCTGAGATAGGGTTTCATTGGTCACAAGATTATCAAAGGAGTATTCATAATTTGTAATTTCTAACTTTGCACCAGCTCCAAGGGCTGCACCATTAGCACAATTTTTCACTTTTTCTACTAGTTCCTGCAGATATTTTTTTTTCGTAGCCCTTACATAAAACCTTGCAATTGCCAACTCTGGAATTACATTGGCAGCCTTTCCACCTTCTACAATAATACCATGAATTCTAGCACTGGGTATTATATGCTGTCTTAATGCATTGATGCTTACAAAAGTGTTAATAACTGCATCTAAAGCATTGATCCCTTTATGGGGAGCAGAAGCTGCATGGGCCGATTTCCCCGTAAAGGTAAACTGCAAGGCTTCCATAGCTAAAGTGTTCCCACTAACATAATGTTTATCAGCTGGATGAACCTCTATGACCGCATCTACATCATAAAAAGCTCCTTTATTTACCATTGTTACCTTTGCACCATTTGTCTCCTCGGCAGGTGTTCCATAAACCACAACCTTTCCATTTAACTCCTTAATTATTTGACTCAAAACAATACCTGCTCCAGTACTGGTAGCCCCTAAAATGCTATGCCCGCAACCATGACCAATACTTGGCAATGCATCATATTCTGATAAAAACGCAATAGTAGGTCCTGGTTTTCCACTGTCAAAAGACGCTTTAAAAGCAGTTTTCATGCCTAAATATTCTTCTTCCACACTAAAGTTATATTTTTTTAATATATCTACATGGGCAGCACATGCTTTAAATTCTTCACCCCCAAGCTCTGGATTATTAAATATGCATTCACTAAGCTTAATCAGTTCCTCTTTTAATATCTCTCCTAATACTTTCACTCGATTAACCATCTGATCTATCCCCTTTTCTAGTAATCATTAAATCATTTCTCCTGATTAATTTTAATTTTCCAATCTTATCTGAAAAATGATCCCTATTAATGATGAACATTTTCCACTCTAGATTGGGTAATTTAAAATGGTCCTATTTTCATGGCATTGACAATCAACATAATAACTGCCCCCACGCCTATCCAAATGCTCATCAAAGGCCATAGAAATTTAACCCAATCCTCATAAGCTATCTTAGCAACAGATAAGACACCCATTAAAGCAGCTGATGTTGGAATAATCGCGTTTGTAAATCCATCCCCAAATTGGAAGGCAACAACGGCTGTTTGCCTTGTGATTCCAAGAATATCGGCCAGTGGTTTCATAATTGGCATGGTTGCCGCTGCTTGACCACTACCCGATGGTATAAAAAAATTTATAAAAATTTGGGTAAAATACATGCCTAATACAGATATACCATTTGGGAGGGTTTCAATTGCTGTGGCAAGGCCATTAACAATGGAGTCCATGATGGCACCATCCTGCATAATTACGAGAATTCCCCTGGCAACTCCAACAACCAAAGCACCAAATACAATTGATTTTGCTCCAGTTACGAATTCTTGAGCTAATCTACTTGGACCTAATTTACCTAGGAAGCCTGCGATAATCGCCATGGCTAAGAATGCACTACCTATTTCTGTTATATACCAACCATTCTTAAATACACCCCAAATAATAAATCCGAACCCTCCAACAATGGTAGCAAGAACAAGATAATGTCTGGGTTCTAAATCAGGAAGATTAGATAGGTCAATTTGCTGATCTTTTTCTTTAAGTTCAAGT
>JANZQE010000492.1:0-4232 GCA_038040705.1 Clostridium sp.
TAAAATTAATATTAAAATAGCAGTAGTGAATTTAGGGATGTTGCCCGCACCTTATGTTTGCGTGAAAAGCAAAATATTAGGAGGGCTTATAGAGGGGTACCATGGTGACTTGATTTTTTTAGGTGGGAAGGGTAAGAAATGGATTAATAACGAAATTACTTTTACAAAAAGGGGAATTTATGATTTTGGGAATATATCTGTTACTGCAAATGACTTATTTTGTATTTTAAGATTGGTGAAAAACATACATAATAAACTTAATATCACAGTATATCCTAAGGTATATCAGTTGCGCGATTCTGACTTAAGAAGAGGGCAAGATGATTATGGAAATATTGTTAATAGCAAAAGTGGGATTGATGATTTAACATTTATTAAAAGCATTAGAAAGTATAATACAGGAGATAATCTTAAGAGGGTACACTGGAAATTAAGTGCAAAGCATGGAGAACTGTATGTCAAAAATTTTGATATGGTTTCAGGGGAAAAATGCAAAATATTTATAAATATGCATAGGGATAATTTGCTTAATAATTCTACTGGCGTTATAGAGGAAAATATGGTTGACTTCTGCGCATCACTAGCAAAATATATGATGATTAATAGAATTAAAACTAGGTTATTTATACATTCAAAGCATCAAAAAAACATAAAAGTGGAGTCAAAAGAAGATTTTCTAGGATTCATGGAGTACTTATTAAAATGCAAAAGTGATGGAACTTTTGAATTTGCTAACTTTATAAGATCAAATTTACAACATGTACCTAGTGGAAATTCAATAATAATTGTCAGTATAGCTATTGATGATAACCTAAGAAATTTGATTGTGAATTTAAAGGGGAGGGGGTATAAAGTTAATGTATTTTATTACGGTAATATCTTGAATGGATTTAGGAACGCAAATTTTGTTGGAAATATAGATATCCTTAAAAATATGGGGATTGAATGTATTAATTTTAAGGAAATTATAGAGAAAAGGTGAAAAATAATGTGGATGAAGGAAAAACTCGTATACATAATTCTTATTTTTATAAACTTTAACCTTATTCTAAGGCTTTTACAAAAAGGTATTCATATTAAAGATTTCAATTATGAAATTACAAGCTTATTATTTATAATAGGAATTTTAATTTACTTCTTTTTAAGTGGCCTAACTAGAAAAACATTTTTTTTGTTTCTATTTACACTGATTATTATTAGTATGGGCACTGCCTATTATCTTAACAACATGGAGGCTTTAGGAAAATTATCAAATATATATTTTTTTGATAATATCTTAATTCTAAATGAACTTATATACGAGGTATCCATTACATATTTTTATCAATATAGGCTCCTACTAACCTTAGGGATTCCTTTAATTACTGCTTTGATTTTATGGATAACTTTAAAGTATATGAAAAATTTTATTTTGATAGTATCCCTTGCTGTAGTTATTGGATTATGGTTTTCAAGGGCCTATATTGTTGTTAAAGAGTATTTGTTCATATACATTTTTATATCTTCATTTACTTATATTATTATAAGCTACATTAAAAGTATAGAGAAGTATAAGAAAGAGGGAGTAAATGTCTCCCATGATGATAAATTCAGTTACATTTTAATTTACGGGGTTATAATAGCAATATTAATATCTAAAATAGCGACTATGTTACCACAAGAATATAAAGGTAAAGAATTCGATAAAATTGGTAACTATTTTAAAAACGAATTTGCTTCTAAAACATCTGAAACCTCTGAACCTAATAAAGATAGATTTAGTTTATCTACATCTGGGTATAGTGGTAATGATACAAGTTTAGGTGGACCTATTTCATTAAATTATGAGGAAGTTTTTAAGGTTAAAAGTGATAAGCCATATTATTTAAAGGGTAATGTGCAGGATTTCTATGATGGAAAAAAATGGACTCAATCTAATGAAATTTATTTTAAAAAATCAAGCGAGGGAAAGATGTATTATGAACAGTTCGGAATGAATAGAGAAATGGACGTAAAATCCTTAAAAATATATCCAGATAAAAAATTTAAAACAAATACAATATTTGTACCTAACTTTGCATTTAATGTAAGTAATGTTCAGAGTGCATTTGTTTATGATAGAACTCCTATAATTATAAGCGAAAAAGCAGTTACAACACCCTATGATGTAGACTTTTATGAATATAGTGAAGCGATTTATACTATCGAAGATGTGAGAGATTATAGTGAAAAAATCTTACTAAATGTCAATGACCTTAACCTTGACCTTGCCACAAGTGGTGTGCGAAGTTTTGTACCTCAAAGTCAATCTAATGGACCTATGAATTACTATTTGCAGCCTAAATCTAGGAATATAAATATAGATATCAATAAAACTTCTATAATGCAAGACAAATTTTCCTATGAATATAATGGGCTAAATATTAAAGTATTAATGGAATATGGTGAGTATCTCCAGGTTCCAGATAATATTTCTAAAAGGACTTATGATTTGGTCTTTGAAATCATAAAAGATTCCAAAACTAGCATAGAAAAGGTACTTGAAATTAAAAAGTATTTAACTGAAAATTATTCATATGATTTGGAAGTTTCAGTTATACCAGAGGGAAGCGAGTTTATTGACTATTTTTTGTTCGAAGAAAAAAAAGGATATTGTACTTATTTTAATACGGCAATGACTGTAATGTGTAGGATAGCCGGAGTTCCTGCAAGATATGCAGAGGGATTTAAAACTCCCAGTAAAAAAGATGAAAGTGGATTATATAGTGTTTCTAATTCTGATGCTCATGCTTGGTGTGAAGTAGTACTTGGAGCATTTGAATATTCAAATATGTGGACAATTGTAGATGCATCGCCTACGCCCTCAGAAGAGGTGCAAAGAAAATTAAAAGAGCTTAAGGAGAAGCAGATAAGTGATCCAGATAGCGAAGGCGAGGATATAACATCTATTCGTGATCTGCAAAATAAAATAGATGGTATAGATTCAGTAGAAGGAGGAAATAAGTCCATAGCTTTATCGGATAATCAGCTTAGGGTAGGATTTATATTAACTACAATTATATTATTTATTTTAATGAAAATTATAAAAGTATGGAAAAGACGAAATAGTTTATTCCAGTATAAACTAGTGACTCCACTATATAATTATTATTTGGAAAGATTAGCTGTAATACTAATAGTTAAGCCTGAATTTCAAGGGGATTTAGAGTTTGCCAAGGAGATAGTAGATTCACAGCTTAAAGAAAGGATGTTAGTTTTAGTTAGGGGGTCTTATGAAGAATTCTATGGTAAGCATTCAGTTACGATACTAAATAATAAAGAATACTATGATTTTTTAGAGGAATATTTAAAAGCGTATCAAGGAATAATTGAATATTTAGCAAAAAAATACTTAGGATAAATTCTCTAAAAACATAAGGAGGAGGCAAAGATTATGGATTATAGATTAATATGTATAGATATGGATGGTACACTACTTAATGATAAAAAAATTATTAGTAATAGGAACATTAGAGCTATAAGATTAGCAAATGAAAAAGGAGTGAGAATTGCAGTATGCACTGGAAGGATTTTCACTTCTGCCGAATTTTTTTCGGAGCTTTTGGGAGTTAAGTCTCCAGTAATAGCATCAAATGGTGCCTATATTATGGAGAAAGACAGGAATGAAGTGGTTTATAAGGGAACACTTGGGGCTGAAAAATGTAATAAACTTTTATCTGTATTTAGACGATTTGATATACATCCACACTATTATACTGAAAATACAGTTTTTACGGAAAAATTAGTATATTCTTCGAAGTTTTATGAAGAAGTTAATAAAACACTTCCAATGGATAAGCAAATTAAAATAGAATTAGTGAAAGATTGGAATGAGGTATTTCATAAATATGAAAGTGAGATTTTAAAAGGCATAGCAGTGGATGATGACTTAGATAAAATACAGGGGGCAAAAAATGTTTTAGTAAATATGGAGGACTTTGAAGTGGTAAGTTCTCGCTTTGATAATTTTGAGGTAATGAATAAGGGAGTATCAAAGGGAAGTGCGGTTAAAATATTAGCTGATTATTATGGGATAACTAGGGAACAAGTTATTTGTATAGGGGATAGCGAAAATGATTTATCTATGATTAAATTTGCAGGTCTTGGAGTTGCGATGGGAAATGGCGACGATGATGTGAAAGCGGCTGCAAAGTATATTACTGATGATAATAACCGTGATGGAGTAGCAAAGGCTATAGAAAAATTCGTGCTGG
>JANZQE010000493.1:0-3099 GCA_038040705.1 Clostridium sp.
ATGGTAAGGATGCTGATATTGAAATTGATGATATTTTAATGCAATTAGATTTTTGATTTATATTACATGTTGAGTTTTATGATTATAATTATAGATGAATTTTCAAGCCGCTTTTTTTATAGCGGCTTGAATTTTATGGTATTTCACTATAACTTCATCTAGTTGTTGACTGCAGGATACAACAAGTTTGTCTGTAGGTTTTCTAAAATTTAGTAGCATGTGTAGAATCATTCTTAATGATTCTAACTGTTTTTTTATGAGACAGGATTTAATATTCATATAATTATACCTCTTATCTTTTATTTTTATTTTGGAGAGCAAATACATTGTACCAAATAATTCAAGCAATGTTAAATTTTTCGTAAGCTAATAAAGTGTAAAAAACTACAAGATTGTCTATAATGTCGTTAATTAAATAATTATTATATGGTAAAATATTACAAGAATTTCATTAGACATGTTGAAAAAAGCTAATTAATACAATATGCAAATGACGAAAAAAGTCTTAAATTTCTTGTTCTATAATTGTAAAAATAGAGTATGTTTCATTTGAATTATATATGAGTAAAATCATTTTAAAGCATAAAAAAGTCTAAAATAAGGAGTGGTATTATGGACGAACTAACCAAAAGGGTAAATTATCTTTATAAAAAAAGTAAAGAAGAGGGCTTAACAGAGCAAGAAAAAATAGAGCAACAAGAATTAAGACAGAAATATATAGACAATGTTAAAAGGAATTTTAGATCTCAATTGGATACAATTAAAAAGGTATAAAATTATAGACAGGAGGATTTTTTTAATGGCTGTTACTATAGAGGAATTAATAAAGCATTTTAATTTAGAGGTTTTAGTAGAAGGAGAAAAGGGTAAACTAATTAATGTTACTGATATTAATAGACCGGGACTTCAAATTGCAGGGTTTTATAAGTACTTCGATAATAAAAGAGTTCAATTATTTGGAATGGCAGAGTGGAGTTTTTTAGATTGTATGGAATCAGAGCTTAGGAAGAAACGATTGAATAAGTATTTTCAATTAGATACACCTTGTGTCATTTTTACTAGGCAACTAGATCCCCATAAGGAAATTATTAAAGCAGCAAAGGAAAATGGACGATGGTTATTGCGTACAAAATTAATTTCTACAAAATTTATTAGTAAACTCACCACTTTTTTAGATACTAAGTTAGCTCCGGAAACTAGGCTTCACGGTGTTCTAGTAGATGTTTATGGAATAGGAATATTATTAAGTGGAGAAAGTGGTATAGGTAAGAGTGAGTGTGCACTAGAATTAATAAAGAGAGGGCATAGGCTAATTGCAGACGATGCGGTAGATATTAAAGAAATCGATGGAACACTCATTGGAAGTTGTCCATACATAACGGTAGGGATGCTGGAGGTCAGAGGCATGGGAATAATAGATATTCCAGCAATTTATGGTACAAGTTCCCTTTTAACTACAAAAGCTATTAGTATACTTATTACGCTTAATTTGTGGAATGAGAATGAAGAATACGATAGGCTTGGTATAGATAATGAATTTACAAAAATATTAAATGTTCATTTAAGAAAAATAACTTTGCCAATTAGACCAGGTAGAAATATAGCAGTTATAATTGAAGCAGCAGCAGCTAATTATAGATATAGTATGAACTCTAAAATAACTCCTGTTGAAACTATAAATATGAGAATAGCGGAAGTAACCAAAGCAAAAAAGAGTTAAAATAAAAGATTATGCTTTAGTATTTGTAATTTATCAGAATATTTAGTAGAATGATAAATGTAGAAATTATTTACATGAGGAGGAAATAAGTATGGCAGATGTTAAAAGTCTAGAAAAGAAATATGATGTAGCATGGGATAAGTATACTAAAAATGATATTGAAAAGGTGTTTGCATTATCTGATAGTTATATAGATTTTATGTCGAAATGTAAAACTGAAAGAGAATGTGTAACAGAAGTTATCACACTCGCAGAAAAAAATGGGTACAAAAATATTGATGCATATATAAATGAAGGTGCTACTTTAAAAGCTGGAGATAAAGTTTATGCCAACTGTATGGGGAAAACATTAGCATTATTCTTAATTGGGTCTGAACCTGTTGAAAAAGGATTTAAAATTTTAGGTGCCCATGTTGACTCACCAAGACTTGATTTTAAACAAAACCCATTATATGAGGATTCAGATTTAGCATTAGCTAAAACTCATTACTATGGTGGAGTCAAGAAGTATCAATGGGTTACTATACCTTTAGCTATACATGGGGTTGTGGTTAAGAAAGATGGCACAGTTATAAATATAGTAATAGGAGAAGATGAAAAAGAACCAGTAGTTGGAATTTCAGACCTTCTAATTCACTTATCTGCAGACCAAATGCAAAAAACTATGGCAAAGGGTATTGAAGGTGAAGATTTAAATGTGTTTATGGGAAGTATACCAGTAGAAGATAAGGATGCTAAAAATAGAGTTAAGTTAAATATATTAAGGCTCTTAAATGATAAATATGATATAGATGAAGAAGATTTTGTATCATCAGAACTCGAAGTAGTACCAGCAGGGCGTGCTAGAAACTATGGATTAGATAGCAGTATGGTTATGGCTTATGGACATGATGATAGGGTTTGCGCATACACGTCTTATCAAGCATTAATGAACATAAAAGAAACAGATAAAACTTGTATTGTTTTGCTTGTGGACAAAGAAGAAGTTGGAAGTATCGGTGCAACAGGCATGCAATCAAGATTCTTTGAAAACACAGTAGCTGAGGTTGTTAATTTGATGGGAAAATACAGCGATTTAACAGTAAGAAGGGCACTCGCGAATTCTAAAATGTTATCATCTGATGTAAGTGCTGCATACGATCCTAACTTCCCATTAGTTATGGAAAAACGTAATTCTGCGTATTTCGGAAAAGGTATAGTTTTTAATAAGTATACTGGAGCTCGTGGAAAAGGCGGATGCAATGATGCAAATCCAGAATTTATTGCAGAACTTAGAAGTATAATGGAAAAACATAAAATTTCATGGCAAACATCAGAACTTGGTAAAGTGGATCAAGGCGGCGGTGGTACTATTGCTTATATATTAGCTGAATATGGTA
>JANZQE010000494.1:0-3760 GCA_038040705.1 Clostridium sp.
GTAAGAGAGGTGGCTTTACAGTAAACGCTCCAGGTTTTGATATGGATTATAGTCCAGAAGATAAACAATCTATGGACCTTCCAGATGACCCGCAAATAGATAAAAAAATACCTCCCATTAATCCAAAAGAACAACCACGTAAAGAATGGTGGAAACAGGATTTAAATAATATAGCTACTCTTAATGCTATTGATGATGAATTATTTTTACCATTTGCTCCTGTATTAGAAGATCAGAAAATTGATTATGTACTAGATGATTATACTGGAAGAGTAAATGCAAATCTTGGTGCACAAAATACTATGGCTGGTGCATATGGTGCATATGGTCAACAAGCTATTGCAAGAAATAATCTTCAAGGTAATACAGTAAAAGCTAATGCTGCAGCACAGAATCAAGTTAATCAGAATAATGTTAGAACAATGAATCAAGTTGCTACAATGCAACCTCAGTTAGACATGAAAGTTGATCAAGCAAATAATGCTACTACCAAACAATTATATGATGACACAACTGCTTCATTGCAAAATTCTCAAAACTTTAAGAATTGGAAAACTGGTAGATATAATGATTTATATAATGCTGGTTTGACTAATGCATCTAATACATATAATATGAATCAGTTGTATGATTATTATAATATTAATCCTACTGTAGGTGGTGATGTAGAATTTGGTCCTGATGGAAGAAGACTAATGAAAGAAAATCAAAATGATCCTTCCCAACAAAGAATCAAGCAATGGCAACAGATGCAAGAGTACATGGGTAAAGATGAAAATGGTGTTCAAAATAAAGTTGACAAGGATATGATGGAATGGATATATGGAAATGGACCTAAATCAAACAATAGATCTAAAGGTCAAAATGAAATGATTAACAACCAAGGTATGCTTCCTCCAGGTTATGATGCTGATGGTAACAGGATGACTACAAAGACAGCCAGAAAAGGAACAGAAACAAAAAAACTACCAAAGTGGGCAGTACCCTTTTACAGTGGTAAGATGGGTATGTAAACCTAAAAGGTTTATATAAAACACTTTGTAAACTTATTTAATTATACTAATTTTACACTATGGCAACATACATTAAAGGAGTAGATACATATTTACCAGACATTAAACCATTTACACCGGATTATAAATTCTTGTCTGCAGTTTTACAGACTAGAACTGATAAGTATGATGCTAACTACAAAGCAACAAATGACCTGTATAACAAAGTTGTTTATGCAGATTTATCAAGAGATGACACAAAAGAAAGAAGAGATCAATACGCAGAAAAGATAGCTCCTCATATTGAGCAGATATCTGGTTTAGATTTATCTTTAGCTTCTAATGTTGATGCAGCTAAAGGAGTCTTTGCACCATTCTATGAAGATGATATTACCGTAAAAGATATGGTGTATACATCAAGATATAGAGATCAATCACAATGAGCACAGAATTTATTAAATTCAAATGATAGTACTGTATCAGAAAAATACTGGGAAACTGGTATGAGATCTATGCAATATAGAATGGATGAGTTTAGAAATGCTGATCCTTCAGAAGCAATAAATATGAAGTTGCCGGAGTTTGTACCTAATGCAAACTTATTTGCACTAAGTCAGCAAGTATTAGAAAATATGGAGCCACCTTTAAAAATGAAGATGGATAGATTTGCTAAAAGAGCTAATCCAAATTTTAACCCTAAGCAGGCTATATCAAGAAACTATCAACCTGAAATTGCAAATACTGATTGGATTATTACTGAACAAAACGGAGCCTTAGTTACTGGTGCCGCATTACAACAAATTAGAGCTAGATTACTTGAGAACGCTGGTGTTCAAAGAGCCTATCAAACAGAAGCATATGTATCAGGAATGGATTACGCTACTGATGCGGTTAATAATGGTGGTGCTACGTCTATTAAGAATGGACAAGAAATGTGGGCTAGCGAAACAGTAAGAAGGATTGAAGAAGTAAATAGACTCAAGTTAGCAAATGATATGAAAGGTCTAGCTAAAGCTGAACAAGCAGCTGTAAGGTGGGGCAATTATAAAGGACAGAACGGTATTATACAAGGAAGTGAACTTGATAAATTAGAAACAGAACAGCTATCTGAAATTGAACAATACAAATTAGATATTGAATCTAAGAAGCAAATAAGAAATGAAGCTGCATTACCAAGTCCAAATCTTAATAATACATTAAACAAAGCATATAATTTATTTATGCAGAGTAATATAATGAATGACATGCAAGAGTCTGCTCAAGCATGGAGTGCAAGAGATTACGAGTATGAAATGCGTGAGAATAAATTTGCTATAGATGAGAAGAAAGCTAAATACAATATGGCTGAAATTCAAGCTCGTAGTACCAATGCATGGAACTTAGAGGAAATGAAACAGAACCGAGAGGATAGTAGAATGCGTGAAAAAGCTACACTAGAAGGTTTGGGTGGAGCAAACTCTGGTTTAGGTGCTGCATTAAATAGAGGTGTTAGATCTAGTAATGATGCTAATACAGTAGAAGGTTCTACAAATTCTAGAGGTAAGTATACACCTAACTCTGACATTATAGAAACTGCTAAAGCAGAACATGGTAAACACATACAAGTTGTTGCCGCTGAACAAATTGGACAATTACTTGGTGCTAAAGGTAAACCAGGTATGTTAACATTAATGTCTCCAAGAGGTGATAACTCAAGTGAGAATCAAACATATGGTATTGAACTTGACGGTGAAGAATTTAGAGGCACAATACAAGAAATAAGAACTAAGTTATCACTACCAATGAATACTGATGGTACCGGTGGTCTTAAGTATAGAGAAGATATTAATAATTTATATAAAACAAAGAGAGATAAGTTTATTGATACTAGACAACAAACTATAGATAACATTACATTGACTCAAGGTTCTGATGCATCTACAGCCAATCAATATGATGCTATGTATGCTTCAATGACTGGGCCTAATGGAACAGATATTAAAATGAAGTCTGGAGATGTATTTATGCAAGAGGCATATAAAACTTATAAAGAAGCATATGATAATAATGATATATTAAATACAGCTCAAGGAGATAGTGATATTAAAGCATTTATGGAAGCAGGTATGCCAGATATCTTTACAGATAATGATATACCAATGAGTAAAGAAGAATATGAAGCTGAAGTAATTAAAGGAGTTAAGGATGGTACTATAAAAAACTATGATGAATGGGGATGGGATACAGGTACAAGTGATAAAAATTATTTAATTCAAGAAACTAAAACTACAGTTACTCCAGGTTATATGGGTTCTTCAGGTGGATCTTTTACATCATATTTGACAAACCCTGATGGTTCTCCAAAAATGATACTTGATGAAAGAGCTATTAAAGCTGAGGCAGGTAAAGTTTATGATGAGCTTAAGACTAACCTTAATGCTGCACTTACTGATAGAATGGATTCTAATACTAATTCAGCTTCTTTTAATTCAATTAAGTATGGGGTTAAAGGTGGATATTCTGATGTAATTAGTAACTTTAAATATGAGTATAGTATAAATCCATTATCTAGAGATGCAGATAGTGAGAATGAAATGATGATGACGCTTAACCAACTTAGCTATTTAAAAGAAAATGGTAAGCCATATGGTATAGGTGTAGGAGAATTAACTGATGAAAATCAACTTCTTGAACAAACTGCTTTGGGTGTAAAAGTAAGAGACCTTCTTATAAAAGATTTACAAACTTGGATTAATAATCCTAAAAGATCAAATACTGCTAGTATAGCT
>JANZQE010000495.1:0-6300 GCA_038040705.1 Clostridium sp.
ACAAGTAGTTAAGGTAATAGTTAGTGCTGAAACTATCATAACTAAAACTCCACAACTGGTTTTAGCTGAAAATGGGAAAAGAGAGAAGTTGAAGATTCCCAAAAAAACTAAAATCAAAAAAAGCATAGAAACAGCATAGAAACAGTATAGAAACAGCATAGAATTAAAATATCTAAATATATCAAAAGGACAGATATGCATTAATATATCTGGCCTTTTTTCATTTTAAAGCAATTATAGAATTAGAAAATTTAATAATATATATAATGAATAAAAAGAATATATTAACATAATTTGAGCATAATATCAGATGATGCAACGTTATCAAAACGTTGTAATCTAATATTTGAAGGGAGGGTTGGTTTAATATATTAATATTAATATATTAAACTTCAAATAATATGACTATGCAACTTCTTATGGTAATACAACTTGGTTTTACAATAATCATTGGTTTGTATTTTTTTAATGCATTAAAAAGTCAGCAAAGTAACAAGGGGAGTGTTAATAAAGAAAACATAAAAGAAATGGAAAAGTTAAGAAAAATGAAAAGTATATGCCTTACGGAGCCACTTACAGAAAAAAGTAGACCGACAAAGTTTGAAGATGTTATTGGACAGGAAAAAGGGATTAAGGCGTTACAAGCTGCAATATGTGGTCCTAATCCTCAACATGTCATTATCTATGGTCCCCCAGGGATAGGAAAAACAGCGGCAGCTAGGTTAGTGCTAGAAGATGCTAAAAGAAGAGAACGATCTCCGTTTAATGAAAACTCCAAGTTTGTAGAAATAGATGCAACCACCGTTAGGTTTGATGAGAGGGGGATAGCAGACCCTCTTATTGGATCTGTTCACGATCCGATTTATCAAGGCGCCGGACCACTAGGAGTAGCTGGAGTTCCTCAACCCAAACCAGGGGCTGTTACCAAAGCACATGGGGGTATTCTATTTCTTGACGAAATTGGAGAACTACATCCTATAGAAATGAATAAGTTACTTAAAGTATTAGAGGATAGAAAGGTATTTTTAGATAGTGCTTATTACAATGGAGAAGATCCAAACACACCACTTTACATAAAGGAGGTCTTTGATGAAGGGCTTCCGGCTGATTTTAGGCTTATAGGTGCAACTACTAGAAGTCCTGAAGAAATAATTCCAGCAATAAGGTCGAGGTGCGTAGAAATATTCTTCAGGCAATTATTACCTGAAGAGTTGGAAATAATTGCAGAAAATTCAATAGGAAAAATGGGACTTAAAATTTGTAAAAAAGCATTAAAACTTATAGGGAAATATTCTGGAAATGGAAGAGATACTGTTAATTTAATTCAGCTAGCCAGCGGGATTGCTATTAATGATGAAAGGGATGAAGTAAGTATTGAGGATATTGAATGGGTTATAGAAAATGGACAGTATTCTCCAAGATTAGAGTCTAGAATATCTGATAAGCCGCAAATTGGATATGTAAACGGGCTTGCGGTTTATGGTGCTAATATGGGAGCTGTAATGGAAATTGAAGCTTCTGCTAAAAAAATAAAGCTTAGAAAAGGTGTACTTAAAATCACAGGAATTATTGAGGAAGAAGAAATAAGCAGTTCAAATAAGAAACTAAAAAGAAAAAGTACGGCAAGGTCTTCAGTTGAAAATGTAGTTACAGTACTAGATAAGTATTTTAGTATAGATTGTGACGATTATGATATTCACGTAAATTTTCCTGGTGGAGCTCCTGTGGATGGACCATCTGCAGGCGTAAGCATTGCAACGGCAATATATAGTGCGATAAAAGGTATACCAGTAGATAATATGGTAGCGATGACTGGAGAGATATCAATTCATGGCAACGTAAAACCTATAGGGGGCGCTAGTGCTAAGATAGCTGCGGCCAAAAAGGCAGGAGCTACAAAAGTTATTATTCCGAAAGACAATTGGCAAGATAATTTTAAAACTATCCCAAATATAAAAATTATATTAGTGAGTAATATTTCTGAGGTAATAAGTGAAGCACTGATTCAGGATGTACCTAAAAAAGGTTTAATTACATTCGAGAAAGATGTGGATGTTTTGGCCGCAGAATCATTAAAGGCTTAAAATGGAGTAATCCCTATTTAATTATAGTGGATTACTTTATTGAATTTTATGGGTGAAACAAGAAAAAAATACTGCGTTATCTGCTATAGTTGTGGAATTGTGCCAACAAGCATTGAAAAATCATTATATTATAGGTATACTATAGTAGTTGAAATATAAAAATTCAAATTTAATATAGAAAAGAGGGAGAATAATGGATAAAAACATAAAGCTTCTTCCGCTAATTCCACTAAGAGGTATGAGTATATTCCCATATATGGTACTGCACTTCGACATTGGTAGAGAAAAATCTACACTCGCATTAGAGGAGGCTATGCTTAAAAATCAAGAAATTTTTTTGGTTTCACAAAAGCAAGCAAAAGTTGAAGAACCAGAAGAAAAGGATATATATAGCATTGGTACTGTTTGTAATATAAAACAAATATTAAAGTTACCAGGAGATACAATTAGGGTACTAGTTGAAGGAACAAAACGAGGAAAAATTTTGGAATACAAAGATATGAGTCCTTTTGTACTTGCAGAAGTAGAAATTATTGAAGATGAGATTTGCCTGGAAAACAAAAAATGTAAGGCTTTACTTAGGACTATTGATAAATCGTTTGAAGAATATATAAATCTGTCAGTTAATAATTTTCCTGATGCACTATTTAGTATAGAAGAAACAGAAGAGCCAGGAAGATATTGTGATATTGTAAGTTCCTATTTAATACTAAAACCTGCTACAAAACAGGAACTTCTTGAAACCTTAGTGGTTACTAAAAGGTTAGAAAAATTGTTGTTTATTTTAAAAAATGAAGTTGAAGTATTAAAGATTGAAAAAAAAATTGGAACAAAGGTTAAAGGTAGAATTGATAAAATTCAAAAAGAGTATTATCTAAGAGAACAAATGAAAGCTATACAAGAGGAATTAGGAGAAGATGACGAGAATAAGAAAGAGACAGATCAATACGAAATTAAGATAAAAAAAGCAAAGCTTCCTAAAGAGGCAAAAGAAAAGGCGATTTATGAATTAAATAGATTAAAAGGTTTAGGAAATTATTCTGCTGAAAGTGGCGTGATAAAATCTTACTTAGATTGGATTTTAGCCTTACCTTTTAATAAAGCAACTAAAGATAATATTGATATTAATAAAGCTAGAGAAGTATTTGGAGCAGAACATTATGGTCTAGAGGATGTTAAGGAGAGAATAATAGAATATTTAGCAGTTAAAAAAATAAGCAACACGCTAAAAGGACCAATACTTTGTTTAGTGGGACCACCAGGAGTTGGGAAAACATCAATAGCAAAGTCTGTTGCAAATGCACTCAACAGAAATTTTGTTAGAATGTCGCTGGGTGGAGTAAAAGATGAAGCTGAAATAAGAGGACATAGAAAAACTTACGTGGGGGCGATTCCAGGTAGGATTATATATGCTATGAAACAAGCTGGATCGAAAAATCCGCTATTTTTACTGGATGAAATTGACAAAATGAGTGGGGATGTTAAGGGTGACCCTTCGGATGCACTACTAGAAGTTCTGGACAGTGAACAAAACGCCACTTTTAGAGACCATTATCTAGAATTAGATTTTGATTTATCAAAAGTTTTGTTTATAACTACTGCAAATAAATTAGATACTATTCCAAGACCACTATTGGATAGAATGGAAGTTATTGAAGTCTCGGGATACACTGCGGAAGAAAAATTCCATATTGCCAAAAATCACCTTATTCCAAAGATGTTAAAGGAACATAATATGGGAGATGGTAAAATAAACTTTTCAGATTCTTCAATAACATGTATTATAGAAATTTATACTAGAGAATCAGGAGTAAGAAATTTGGAAAGACAAATTTCCTCAGTTATTAGAAAGTCAATAACTGAAATGGTAGAAAAAAACAAGGAAAATGTTAATGTTGAAATAGAAAATGTTAAAAGATATCTAGGAGCTGTATTATATACCTATGATAAAGCCGACAAGGAAGATTCAGTCGGTGTTGTAAATGGACTAGCATGGACAGAATACGGCGGGGTTACTTTACTTGTTGAAGTAAGTGTTATGGAGGGAACTGGGAAGCTTCAACTTACAGGTCAATTAGGAGATGTTATGAAGGAATCTGCTAAAGCTGGATACACTTATGTTAGATCTAATGCCCATAAATATAATATTGATAAGAATTTTTATAAGAATATGGATATTCATATTCATGTGCCAGAGGGGGCAGTTCCCAAAGATGGTCCTTCAGCAGGGATAACTATGATAACTGCGATGGTATCAGCCCTTACTAAACAAAAGGCAAGGCATAATGTAGCTATGACAGGAGAGATTACCCTTACGGGAAGAGTTTTACCTATTGGAGGGCTTAAGGAAAAAGCATTAGCAGCATATAGAGCCGGCATTGATACAATTATAATTCCAAAGGATAATGAAAAAGATATACAAAAGATACCAGATAGTATTAAGGATAAACTAAAATTTATAATTGCAAATAAAGTAGAAGATGTGCTTGAAAATGCATTAATTGGAGAGATAAATAATGGAAATTAAACAATCTGAATTCATAATATCAGCAGTAAAACCAATTCAGTATCCAACAGACAATCTAGTAGAGTATGCTTTTATTGGTAGGTCTAATGTGGGTAAGTCATCACTAATAAACACTTTAACCAAGAGACGTAAATTAGTTAAAGTTAGTGGTACACCTGGAAAAACTAGGCTTATAAACTTTTTTTTAATAAACAATAGCTTTTACTTTGTTGATTTACCGGGTTATGGATATGCCAAAGTATCCAAAACTGAACAAGCTAAATGGGGAAAGATGATGGAGGACTATTTAATTCAAAGACCACAACTTCAAAAGGTTGCACTACTTGTGGATTGTAGACGTAAACCATCTAAGGATGATCTCTTAATGTACGGATGGATTAAACATTTTGGATATGAAGTTGTAGTAGTTGCTACAAAAAAAGATAAGTTAAACAGAACAGAGTTAATGAATGGTAATAAGCTAATAAGAGAAACGTTACAGCTAGAGCCAAGGGAAGAAATTATTAATATTTCATCACTTAAAAAAACAGGTGTAAAAGAACTTTTAGACAATATGTTTGGAAATGATCAAGTCGAAGTATAAGTAAAAAAACAGAAAATAGACCTACATTACGGTGTTAAAATTAGAAATTAGCGCTAAAAGTAATGGGGTCTATTTTTTTTTGCCATTGTTAGGACGAGGATTATTTTTTTTCAGGATGTATTTAGTTGAAAAATCTGTGTCAATTTATTTCTATCAGAATAGTATATATTAGATAACAAAAGAAAAACATTTTTTAAATAAGAAGTAAACTGAGGAAAATTAAAATGTTGATGGTTTTTTATTAAACAACTTATAAGGAGGGAAGTATAGTGGATATGAATGGCTTATTAAGTGGATTAGCTAGTGCTCAAGGCAACAAAGGTGGTAAAAATAATAACAGAGGTAACGGCGGCTTCGGCGGTGGAGGTATACTTTGGATTCTCGTTTTATTATTTCTAGCTGGTGGAACTGGACTCGCAGGACAAAATGATGGTGGTACTGTATGCGGATGCGATCCGAAACATGTGAAAAAACTATGTAAAGTCGGCGGATCAACTGGTAATGGATACGGTGGACTAGGACTCGGTGGTTTTGGTGGCGGACTTGGAGCTGACGGCGGCGGAATATGGATAATAATTATATTACTATTATGTTTCTGTGGCGGAAATAAAAACAGAGGATGTACAAACAATATTATAAACGTAGATTCTGACGAAGACTGTTAGTTAGCTAAATAATTAATAAAAAAATGACTAAAAAGGAGGGTTTTAAATGTCAAAATCATGTTGTTGTGAAAGTAAAAACGAATGTTGTGGAAACGGTGGATACGGTGGATACGGTGGAACAGGTTTTGGAAGTATATGGATAATAATTTTAATAATTATAATCTGTTGTAATGGTAACGGCTTTGGTAACGGATTCTAGGAATGGACAACAAATTTAATCTTTAGTAAACATTGGATAAATAAATTATCAATTACAATAGAAAAATTTATATAACATTAAAACATGGCCATGAAATGGCGGTTTTATGTGTCAAATCGAAGAGGTTGTTGTTAGCTGAAAATTAGGGGGAGCTTAGGCGTGAGTTTAGGCTCTCCCATTAATAAATGAGGTGATAATGTGTCAAAACACCATAGGAATCATAGAAATGATACGAATAATGG